>JAGOEX010000001.1:0-19033 GCA_017997475.1 bacterium | reverse complement strand
GTCACCGGAAAAGAGACGAAAAGGTATCTGCACTAGTGTATGCAAGTTGATTATCTTATGTTTTGCTCAAGTGATTTCAACGCAGCATTTATTTTAGCAATAAGGTTGGGAATATCATTTTTAGCAGTTGACCAGATCCTTGATGTAAGCACTTCGCCATACTCATGAGCAAGTATGTTTCTCATTCCGACAATGCTTTTCCAAGGTATTTCAGAATAGTCATTTTTTGTGGATTCCGAAATATTTTTAGCCGCTTCGCCGATAACAAGTATCTGTCTTTCAGTTGCATACCTCAATTTTTTATCATTCTCAAAATCGCTGAATTTAACATTTTCGATGAATGCCACAACATCTTTTGCGGCTTCAAGCATATCCCATAAAAGCGAAAGATCCCTTTCCTCAGGCAGCATACAAAACCTCCATGTTTGCAAAGATATTTTTCATTCTATATGGGTTTTTTATTGCAGTTCTCTCAATAATATCAACTTCTCTGCCAAAAAAAGATTCAAGTTCTTCTTGCATTTCAACCAGATCAAAGAGAGAAATATTTGTATTCTGATCAAAAGAAACAAGAACATCAACATCACTTTCTGAATTAAAATCATTCCTAAGAACTGAGCCAAAAAGAGCAAATTCAACAATATTCCATTTTTTGCAGAAAACGCTCAACTTTTCAAAATCAACTTTTATGTTCATTCAATTATTCCTCCTTAAATCAAATACATAGGGAATAATACACATTTTTCAAAATTTGACAATGTTTTCATTCATCGAACTCTCTGCCGGAGTCACCGGAAAAGAGACAAAAAGGTATCTGCACTGATTCTTTTTGATTCGCAAAGTGACAAACGCAGTGACATCAACGGACACAGCGGACATTGATCGTACCACTTTTGTTGCCGTAGTTCACAAGACCGAGTTTGAAAATCACGACCCATGCACGGTCTGTTATATCTGATGGCTCCGACGACGACCATAACCATTTGGTGTCTCCAAATTTGGAATATCGCCCGTCAGATCCACCTGAGCAGCCATTGCAGGCAGAAGTCCGGCAATTACCATCATGTAAACAATCATTCGTAACCATGCAAGCTCCGTCCGTTTCAGTTGCAGGGCAGTTTTTGATAAGTGTTCTAAGTTCAGATATTGTTGGGAGCCGCCAATCTGAATGGCC
Source organism: bacterium (assembly GCA_017997475.1). Taxonomy (GTDB): domain Bacteria; phylum UBP6; class UBA1177; order UBA1177; family UBA1177; genus JAGOEX01. Next base: position 17,859 of record JAGOEX010000001.1, on the reverse strand, counting down.
GTCTTCATTTAAATTTTCACAATATTTCTTTGCATCACTCCAATTCATGCTGTTTGGCGATTTCTTTGACCAGTTATTCAAAACCGTATCAACCGCAACCTCTTTCTTTTCCTGCAAGTCATTAGCAAGTTTATCTTTATTCGTACAATTACTAAAAAATAATAAAAGAAACATCGTAAACGAAAAATATATGACCTGCCTCATATCTTCCTCTCCAAAAAATTAAATTCTGCTTAAAACACTACGGTACAGCCACAGCCATCAGCACTACTGACTTTGCCGGTATCAGCATCAACTGAGACCTGTTCATCAGGCAAGATCGTGTCGCTGTCATACGCTACACTGTCGGTGGCTTCGTAAATTGTATCATCGTCGATATTGATATCTTCATCGGTCGGCATAATGGTATCTTCATCGGGTTGAGTTGTTTCATCATCAGGAATAAGGTATTTCGCAAAATAAAGGCTTGTTTTGCCGCCTGCACTGGTGAAGTTTCCTCCCGCATAGAGGCCGCCGCTAAGGTCAACAGCCAAAGTGGAGACACTGTGATAACTGCCTCCTATACCACTCCCTGCAGCGCTCCAGTTACTGCCATCCCATCTGGCAATACGGTTCGCAAAGATACCGCCTGCACTTGTAAAGTGTCCTCCCGCATAGAGATTCCCTTTGCCGTCAAAGGTAAGGGCAGACACGCTACCGTCTACACCGGCCCCGAGTGAACTCCAGCCAGCACCATCCCATTGAGCGATATAAGATGCGGTTACATCGCCTGCACTATTGAAAAATCCTCCTGCATAAAGATTTCCGCTGTTGTCAAGAGCAAGGGCATAAACAGATCCGTTCATTCCGCTTCCCAGTGTGCTCCAGTAATTACCGTTCCACATGGCAATATAATTTACTGACAACGCCCCGGCTCTATTGAATGAGCCACCTGCATATAAGTTTCCTTTGTTATCGAATTCAAGAGCTAAAACGCCACCGTAGCAACCACCACCCATGTTAGGATTTATATAACACAGGCCGCTCCCAACTGGATGCCAGTTCGTACCGTCCCATCGAGCGATAGAACCTACCGTGACACCACCCGCAAGAGGAAATGTTCCTCCTGCATAAAGATTTCCGATGTTGTCAAAAGTAAGCGCATAAACAAGTCCATCCACCCCACTACCCAGTGCACTCCAGTCAGTGCCATTCCACTTGGCGATAGAGTTTACACGAACATCGCCTGCAGTGATAAAATCGCCACCTGCATAAAGATTTCCGCTGTTGTCAAAGGCAATGGCATAAACAGATCCGTTCACTCCACTTCCCAGTGCACTCCAGTCAGTGCCATTCCATTTGGCAATCCCTTTTGTCAACAGTCCGTTTGTAGTGGTTATGCTTGCACCCACATAAACATCGCCATTGGAATCAACTGCAATGGCATTCACTTCTTGGTTAATGCCGCTTCCCAATGCGTCCCAGCGTTCTTTATTCCACACAGCAATATTGCCAACTGCCATGTCACCTGCAGTGGTGAAATCCCCAGCCACATAAAGGTTGCCGGCATTGTCAAAGGTAATTGCGTAAACACGATCATTAATACCGTTCCCTAAAGCACTCCAGCTTATACCATCCCACTTGGCGATATGTCTTGCAACAACCCCCGATGCTGAGAGAAAGCATCCTCCCGCATACAGATTTCCGTTGTTGTCAAGAGTCATGGCAGAAATATAGATAGTCCCGTCACATTTTATACCGACAATATTTTTACCACTCATTTTGCTTTCCAGCATGCTCCATTTGATACCGTTCCACTGTGCAATATAATTTGAGGCAGTGCCTTCTTCGTTGACAAAATGTCCACTCGCATAAAGATTCCCATTTCCATCAAGGAGTATGGCTTCAACTCCACTAGAAACACCGACTTCGACACCATCCCCGAATATACTCCAGTCGTTACCATCCCATTTAGCAATATGGTTTGCAACGACGCTTCCTGCGTGAATAAAGTTTCCGCCCACATAAAGATTTCCGTTGTCATCCACAGCAAGAGAAGAAACCGCACCATCCACACCTTTTCCCAGTGCAATCCAATTTTTGCCATCCCATCTGGCAATATGGTTTACAGCAACACCACCTGCATTTGTAAAAGATCCACCTGCATAGAGATTTCCGCTGTTGTCAAAGGCAAGGGCGGCAACAGACATCTCCTCTCCCAGAACAGTCCAATTACTGTCGTCCCACTTCATTACATTTCCTGTAACAGAACCATCATCATTTATTTTATATACTCCGGCATATAAGTTTCCGGCGGTATCAACAGCAAGAGCATTAATATATGAGTATGAAATATTTCCTAACGATTCCCATGTGTTCGTCGGGATGTGAAGCCGTGCGACTCTACTTGCATATATGTTTTTCACAAAAGTGAAAACTCCACCGATATAAATATAGTCATCATGTTTAACCATTGCATAAACCGGACCATTGGTTCCAGGTATCTCTGGATTCATAGCTATCCATCTTTCATCACCAGGCAATGCGTATGCTGTCATATTTAAAAAAATTAGAAATAGCGCAATAAAGATTAAAAAAATTCCCCGCAAGACTTCACCCCAGTTCCGATTGAAAATATTATATTGAATTTAATCCAAAATGCACATATTTTTACTCCACAAAAGGCACTCTGATCACTAATCTGCTTTATAATACTCAAGATACCAGTCGATGAACCGGTCAATTCCTGTTTTGATGGTGGTGGCTGGTTTATAGCCGATGTTTTGAACGAGGTCTTCAACATCAGCGTATGTTGCGGGGACATCGCCCATTTGAAGGGGCATGAGTTTCTTTTTTGCGGTTTTTCCGAGTTTTTCCTCTATTGCTTCAATGAATGACATCAGTTTTACGGGTGCATTGTTTCCGATGTTGTAAATTTTATAAGGTGCTTTTGAAGATGACGGATCGGGCTTTTTCCCGTTCCAGTTAACATTGCCACGGGGCACATTGTCAATGACCCTTACAACACCTTCAACAATGTCATCTATATATGTGAAATCTCTAAGCATTTCGCCATAGTTAAAAACTTCCATCTCTTTATTTTCAAGTATTGCTTTTGTGAAAAGGAACAACGCCATGTCAGGTCTTCCCCACGGTCCGTAAACTGTGAAAAAACGAAGTCCGGTTGTTGGAATTTTGAAAAGATGGCTGTAAACATGCGCCATGAGCTCGTTTGATTTCTTCGACGCGGCATACAAGCTTATCGGATGATCAACATTGTCATGAGTTGAAAACGGAAGCTCCTCGTTCGCTCCATACACACTTGAACTTGATGCATAGACAAGATGCTTTATCCCGTTATGCCTTGACGCCTCAAGAATGTTCATGAAGCCGGCAATGTTGCTTTCAATATAGGCATCAGGATTCGTTAAGGAATATCTCACTCCTGCCTGAGCGGCAAGATTGCACACCTTGTCAAACTTCTGATTTTTAAAAAGGTCTTCTATCGATTCTTTGTCTTTAAGATCCAGCTTTATGAATGAATAATTGTCAAAATTTGTGCTTTTAACAAGTTTCCCATAAACGGCTCCCTCTTTATCAATGCCCATGTTTTCAAGCCGGCTGTATTTGAGGTTTATGTCGTAATAATCATTCACAACATCAAGCCCGACAACTTCATCGCCTCTGTTTACGAGGTGTTCTGCAACATGATAGCCGATGAATCCGGCAGTTCCTGTAACAAGGATTTTCATATTCCCTCTCTGATTTTATTCTTCTTCGTCTTTTTCCTTTTCACCGGCAGAATCAGCGATATCCTTCGAATAAACAGTCACTTTGTTACGACCGTTTTCCTTGGAGAAATAGAGTGCCTGATCAGAATTTTTAACAAGATCTCCGCTGCTCATGGAAATTGACGGAAATGATGATACTCCGAAAGATGATGTGATGTTTATGTGCGAACCGTCTGCATTTATCGTTGAATCTTTGACAAGTATCCTGATCTTTTCAGCAAGCCGTGCAGCACCTTCGACATTTGTATTGTGAAGAAGAACAACAAACTCCTCTCCTCCGTATCTTGCCGCCACATCGACCTTTCTCACATTGTTTTTCACAGTCCTTGAAAGGAAGCGGATGACATCGTCCCCCGCTTTATGACCGTAAGTATCGTTGACTGCTTTGAAATGATCTATGTCAAGCATTATCATCGAAAGAGGAGTCCCCGTTCTGCTTGATTCCATGACCATTCTTTCGATCATATCCTGAAAATATCTTCTGTTGTAAAGCCCTGTCAGTCCGTCAACATTTGAAAGCTCTTCAACCTTTTCATACATCTCAAGGTTGTTAAGCGCTGAAGAAACAACTTTATATATCATTCTTATTGATGTTGTCTGATTTCTGAGTGACTCGAACTTCTCGCTATTGTCGGTAAGTATCGTGACAGTCCCTTTGATGTCGTTGTTGAAAGTTATAAGCCGGACAGACATATTCTCAAATTTATTAAGATATTCAAACACTTTCTGAGTAAACACCGGATTGTCCTTTCTTTTGTTTATTCCGTGAAGTTCATAGACATTGTCCAGCTTGCCGTTAACCATCAGTGAATGAATTGACTTTTCATCTGTTATTTCATCTTTCCCAAACTCTTCGATATTTTCCATTTTTACCGAATCACTTCTTAAGGAATCCTCTCTTATCCTGAAAGCGTGACCTATGTGGGCATCTCCTTTCTGTTCGGTTATAAATACAGCACCTGCCTCAGGCACAAGATTGAATACGGCAAGAGCTGTTGCCTGAAAAAGAGAATCCCGGCTGAAAGAATCAACTATCCCTGCAGTTCCGCTGTAAAGATTCTCCTTTTTCTGTTTTTCAATGGATATCTGTCTGAATGCCTCTCCCTGTCTTATCAGTTCGGCAATATCGTTCTTTATCTCTCTAAAACTGTTGAGCAATTCGTGTTTTACATTTGAGTTATCAGGATTCTCCCCTTTTTCCTTTATCTTTATGTCAACTGCAAGGACATATTCAGGTTCCATTGCGATTGAGCCGCACTCGAACATGCTTATCGGATAGTACAAGCGGAAATTATATTCAGACATCATAGGAACATCTTCCTGTTCAGCAAGAAGCGTTTTTGCCGCCAGTTCGATCCTGTCATGAACAACCCTGTGGATCAGACCTCTGAGCTCAAAACTGTTCTCACTGTTGTATTTTCTCGCCTTTCCGCCCGGCATAAGCTCAATGAGATGAAGTTCTATCTTCATCCCGTGAAAAGCAGTCGTTCTTAGAAGATAGTTCTTAAGCGGCTTAAAAGGGTCTTCCACGATTGAACTGCTTATCTCATCTATTTTTCTTGGAACTTCAGAAGCCGGTGTTTTTTCAGAAACCAGATGCTGCCACAGGTCTTTCCTGTGAAAAAGCCATACAAATACTGATACAAGAAAGTAAAGTATATAGAGAATGAAATCTTCAGGTTTCTTAAAATCACCGGTCATCACAAGAACAGTAAATGATGACAGTGCAAAAAAGAGGTAGTGTATCTGGTCGAGCCGGCTGACAATGTAAGGAAGTGCTATAAAAAGCAGAGCCATCAGAACGCTCGCCTTGCCGCCGGTCAGGACTATCGCAACTATTATGAGCGGGGGCAGTGGCGGCCTTATCTGTTCAATCAGTATAAAATACAGCACAAGAACAGCAAACACGCTCCATACTGCAATAACAAAGCTCAAGCTCTTTTCAACATGGATGGACACCAGTGAAAATATCAGCGTGAGAATGTAAAAAAACGGTCTTGAATTAATTAGTTTTGTCATTTATAAAGTACTGATCAGTTCTTAACATCTCAAATTTCTTTCTCAGAATCGCTTCAGCGGCTTTCGGATCTTTTTTAAACCTTTCCATTTTAAGGCGCATTTCAAGTATCTCTTCTTCTATCTTTTTTGAATCCTTTTCCAGCGCTTCTATAACCTCGCCGTTCCTTGATATTTCGGAATATGAAATTACCGTATCATATATCAGAAAAAGAACTACTGCCGAAAAAACAGCAGCAGCAGTAATAGAAAAAATCCTGTTTTTCATTTCTTCGACCTCGTTCCTACAGCGATATTTTCAAATCTCAATGACTTCAATATATCAAGGACTTCCGTCACCTTGCCATGAGGAGTAGCAGTATCCGCCTTAATTACCATAACATACCTTAACCGCATATCTGTGTCAAATTTTGAAAGGATCTCTTTCATTTCAACAGTCGAACTTACAGGAACACTGTTCAAACTGACCGCACCTTCCTGACTTATGGTGATCTCATATTTTTCAGGAGACATCAACGGGGCACCTGATGAGGCCTCAGGAAGGTCGACTTTTAAACCCGATTCTTTAACGAATGTGCTCGTAAGCGAAAAAAAGATAAGGAGTGTAAAAAGAACATCAACAAGTGAGCTTATGTCTATGCTGAACTCTCTCTCTTTCTTTCTCCTCAAATTCATTTCTGCATCCCCTTCGGACCGGATTCATGGAAAAGAAGAAATATCGCGCCTGTGACAGCTGTCACCACAAAAGGAACAGGAAGAACAACAAGAATTAAATAAACCAGTGCAAAAAACGAAGGACTCATGTATTTTGCAGATATCTCTTCAGGAAGTTCAGGTACTTGTGTGCGGATAACGGCATCAAGACCTGTAACCTTTGACGAAACTGTTGCAACCATAAAAACAAGAATTATCAGACCGGCTATAAAATTTGTTCCAAGAACCACCGGTATCATTGATATCACCATGTTGACACCATATGAAAATAATGAAAACCCCGATTGTTCGTCCGCTGACGGTTTAACAGAATTTTTCAACCTGTTTAAATAATAAATCAGTGTCGAACCAATAACGGTGAAGATTGAAGGAAACGCGATCTCAAGCTTTATACTGATGAGGGAAATGATAATTGCTGAAATGAAAAACAGCGTATCGATTATTCTCCAGTCAAAGTGTTCCTTTTTGAAAAATCCGACTGCCGCTTCATGTGCCGCCTTATAGAAAAAATTATTCGAAAAAAAATCTGCACACGGCTCATTTCTGATGAAAGCATCTATCAGCCGCTCTTCAGCTTCATTCTTCATTGAAGGAGTGTCAACATCCTGCCAGAGATTGCCTGTCATGTCAACGGCACCGAATTTGTTTTCCTGCGCAAGAGCTTTCATACCCTCTGAAATTGAAACATCACCTGTTCTTTTATAAATATCATCAAGTTTATCAAATATCCTGTGGTTGCAAAGGAAAAGACCTGTATCTATAGCATTATATCCACCGAGATCTTTTGCTATTTTTGTAATTAAAGACCCTTCTGTAAAAACTTTTGTCGCATCATCAAGATCAAAAACCCCTTCTATGTCTCTATCTATCGAAAGAAGAACATCCGCTTTTTCAAGTTCCGGCTCCGCCTTTTCAATGAATTTAACAAAAAAATCATTCGAGAAAATATGGTCCGCCATTGAAAGCAGAAACGGTTCCTGCGAAAGCTTTTCTCTTGATCTTAAAAGAGATATTCCGTTCTTCTTGTTGTACTCGTCGTTAATAACTGTGTCTATTCCTGAAAACTTTCTTTTTTTAAAAAATTCTGTCATCTGATCGCTTCTGTAACCAAGAACGACAACTATATTTTCTATTCCCGAAGACTGCATGAGCGTAATAACTCTTTCAATAAGGGCCATGCCGCCTACAGGCATCAGAGGTTTGGGTTCATTCCTCCCTTCGCTGTTAAGACGGCTCCCAAGTCCGCTTGCAAGAATAACCCCCTGTTTTATCATTGTTTTCACCTCAAATGTTCCGGTTTCATATCACGCGCTATTTCCGCTTTTTTGTTTTTTACATATTCATCGTACCCGTCCATATCCCATGGATCAAATGCAAACGGAGTAAAAAAAGTGTATACCAGCATCTCAAAAAGAAGACAGTCCAGAAGCCACGGTTTTCCAGTCATACTCGTTGCCACTCCGGATAAAAAAAGAACAAGAACAGCCATCGACATAAAGAATTTAAGAGGTTTGTTGAACTTTCTGCCGTGATGAGCAAGAAACGGCCTGAATGACAGATTGTTGTATCCAATCCAGATTATTACCGGAATGGTTATCCATTTATAATAAGGAATAACTTCGGAAAGCTGTGTTCCGAGAACGCCTACTATATAAAAAGCTGAGACAGGCCTTGGAGTTCCGAGCCAGAAACGGGGAAAACTGATGTCATAAACCGTATTCCTTGCATGTCTGATGCATCCGAATATCAAAGGAACAAGTGCCATTACAAAAGCAAGTAACATATTAATTTCTTTGTAAAAAGCATATACTATAAACGCCGGACAAACAGAATATGTGACATGATCGGCAATGACATCAAGCTCCTTACCGAACTGGTTGCTCATTTTTGTCCACCTGGCTATTGCTCCATCGAGATGATCAAAAACAAATGCCGCAATTATGAGATAGCAGGCCGCCTGAATATTTCCTTCGATAGCTAAAATAGCTGAACTGAATCCGATGACAATGTTCCCGAGTGTCGCAACATCCTTAAGATGAATAAGACCCATTTCTGTCTCCTTTTTACGAAAAAAATCTAAAACCGCATAATAATAAAAAAAATTGCTGAAAAATCACTATTTCTTTATGTTTTTTGACCACGAAGGGTGTTTTCAAGAACTTCAAGTACTTTTACATCTATGATCCGGCCCATATCATCGTCTACTGCATTTACAACATGTGTCACAAGATTGTGCTCGTTTCTTCCCATTAATGTTCTGCTTTTAGGGCTCGGTTTTTCTATCAGAACCTTTACTGTCCTGTTCAGATATCTGTTTCTCACTTCCTTCATCCTGTTCTTTTGTGCATCCAGAAGGCGGTTAAGCCGTTCAGCTTTTACATCGGGAGAAATATTGTCCATCAATTTTGAAGCGGCAGTCATCGGCCTTGGAGAATATGCAAATGCATAGATAACATCATATCCGACCCGTTCTATCAGATCAAGCGTCTGCCGGAAATCATCTTCTGTTTCATCCGGAAATCCGACAATGAAGTCTCCACTTAACGCCACATCAGGAAGATACTTTCTTGCCATATCTAATTTTTTGAGATAATCAGCTATCGTATATTTTCTATTCATCATATTCAGTATCCTGTCAGATCCTGACTGTGCCGGAAGATGAAGATTGGGCATAAGTTGAGGAATCTCCGTAAACGCAGCAGCCAGCTTTTCATTGAAATCTTTCGGGTGGCTTGTCATGAACCGCAACCGCTGCAAACCATCCTTTTTCGCGACATCATAAAGCAGATCCGTAAAATCCTTTCCCGTCTGAGGATCATTATAACTGTTCACATTCTGCCCGAGCAGAGTTATTTCGAGAACACCTTTCTGAATGAGCATATCAACTTCCTGAAGTATGGATGATGACTTACGGCTGACTTCCTTTCCTCTTACGAAAGGAACAATACAGTAACTGCAGAAATTGTTACAACCGTGCATCACTGTTATCGAAGAAACATGCTTTTCGAAAAATGACCCCTTTGAGCTTTCGGGAAATATTTCCTCTCTTTCAAGAAGATCCTGATCGTTAGACACGAACGGATATTTCCCTTTTTCAACTACCTGCAAAATAAGATCTTCCGCTCCAGGACCGAACACACCATCAACAAAAGGAGCTTTTTCAATAATTTTACGGCCAAGCTGTTGAGCAACACACCCCATTATGAAAATCAGAGTCCCTTTTCTTCTTTTCAAAGGAAGATATCTGCCTGCACAACTGAACAGTTTTTTCAAGGGCTTGTCCCTTACACTGCAACTGTTTATGATTATAATATCAGAATCCGAGGCGTTTTCTGTATGTATCCATCCGCTGTTTGAGAGCATTACAGCAACTCTTTCACTGTCATACACATTCATCTGACAACCGAAAGTCTGTATGAAAAACTTTTTCACGGTATCTCCTCCAGAAAGATCTATTGAATATATCCGTCAAATACATCATGTCAACTCAAAAAAAAACGGGGAGAAAAATCCCCCCGTTATAAAAGTTGGAATGAGGCAGATCAGGGAAGAGCGTAGCTGCTTACCTGATAAACGAACTGTGTCCCGAAAATATAGGCCTGCCCAAGCTCATTAACTGCAACAGGTCCGTCTACTATTACACCGTTCTCACTGTCACTGTTGTTTTTAAACAGTGAATCTTTTATTGATGCACCAAAAACATTAACTCCCAGTTCCGGATCAAGACTTCTCTTAACCTGTACAACAAAAATGATCTGGTCAGATGCAACTTTATCGGTTCTTGCTGTCTGGCCGGCTCCGCAATTTACAGCGGCATATTTTGCGGGACTCTTTTCAGCGGAACCTATCGTTCCGACTGACGGCCTTGCACATCCATCTGAACTTGTGTTCACATCATATACCCAGCTGCCATCACTCTTTTCACTGAGAACATAAAGGTTTTTGCTCACAACAGGTGCTTTGTTGTCTTCCTCTCCATCCATAAGATATCCGCCGACAAGAGTTACAACGGTTTCCGGAATCTCGAGATCATCCATTACCAGACTTGTAGCTCCGGCAGAAACGAGACCCTTTTTAAGGAGTTCAACAGAATCGCCATCTGTTCTGTCTGTAAGGGTTATTGCCTTTGATGAAGCAGTCACTATTTCAGCAAAGGTATCTCCGGTCACCGGCTTTTCGCCATCTTCATCAGTTGAACCGCCGACTATAAGAATTCTCGGCACAAATGTTCCGTCTTCCTTTGTGTATGATACATCGGCAATACCATGGTTGCAGCGACCCGTCTGCAGGGTTGCATATTCAGAAACAGTTTGCGTTTTATCAACTTTATATATCTTTTTGCTTACTTTATCACCGCTGCAGCCGCCTGTAATATAGACATCACCGTCAATAGTGATCGCCTTTGCCCTTGTTACAGAGTCGCCGTAACCTATGTTTCTGTATTTATCCTTATCCGGATCATACAGAAGTATCGCATTTGAATATGAATCATCTTCTGTTGTTCCGAAAGCGACAACAACCTTTCCGGATTCGGAACCGTCATCAAGAAAACTTGCTGTATGATCCATCAGTCCCGGTTTGAGGGCGGCAGCTTTTTTAGAGGAAACATTCTTAAGGTCGAATACCATTGTGTCGGATACGATCATCTCCCAGTCGAAGCTGTAACCGCCGGAAAGATAAAGCTTCCCGTTTTTAAGCGGAGCCGCAGCCGCACCTTTTGAACCGTATGATTCAAAATATGAAAGAAGGGATGAGTCATAATCATTTTTATCTTTTACAACTCTTACAAAATCACCTGTGGCACCGAGGAATATATCTACTTCAAAATTCTCGGCATCATCATAGAGTATGCTGTCAAGACCGCCGGTAAGTTTGAGCTTCTCGTTTGCATTTGTAACTTCAACAAAAAAGCGGTAATAGATTCCTTTCTTGAGTGATCTGATAAACTCTTCTTTGCCGCCGTTGCTGCTGGCGACTCTTATGAGCTTACGGTCGGCATATACATACTCACCTGAAGGAGTTGATGATGTGTATATTGAAAGAAGAACCTGATCGCTCTCCTGTATGCAGTAAGTGGTATCATCATTTTCGCCGGCACCATCCCCGCAAAAATTATTATTTTCTTCTATGGGGAGTCTTAATCGTATTTTGAAATTCCCTGTGTCACCGGCTTCGCATGAAACAAGCAGAAAAGCGGCAACCAAAGTCAACAGCAGAAAAAATGTGTTTTTCATAAAATCCTCCAAATTGTATTCGAACCGTTCTTTAGATTAATATTCAACAACATTGCCTTCCGGCTCTTCCGTTCTTGTGCCGTAATATATCCCGACGGCAGCACCTGCGATCACGACGACAGATACAACGGTAATGAACCATGTCGATTTGTAAAAAGGAGTCCTTTGAATTTCAGCCATTGACTCTTCCTTTTCATCGGCAGCTTTGTCTTTGATGCTGCCTTCAAAATAGAAACTTTCACCAACTTTCAAGTTGATCCCGGTCTGTTGTGCCTTTTCCTGAGCATAAGCAGGAACTGCAAAACTGACAATAAGAACTGCTGTGATTAACTTTGCAATTAACTTCATTTTTCTACCTATCCAAAAAATTGTCCATTTTACACCAAAAACCATCTTCGCTAACTGCTTATCAAATTTTGATGAAACAGTCAAACTTTTTTTAAATTTTTAAAAAGCAGCCCCTCGAAGGGATTACCGGCTCACTTTTCATCTTCCGGAATAATTAAAAGCTCTCTGAATATATCCTGAGCACCGAATACAGTTTTATTACGACATGAAAACATCCTGTCATTTCCATACATTCCGAGAAAATCAACAGAATCTTTATCTCTTGCTGATCTTTGGGGAGCGAGTTGATCGGAAATAAGGTCTCTGATAACTTTATTATGCTGTTTCCTTATCGTGGAAACTGCCGATTCGCGATTAAGTGCATCATCCCCGTTCAATTCGGATGAAACAGAGAAATATATCATTCCTGAAAGATATACAACGGTGTTTATCCTGCTTCTTTCCTCAGCCCTGTTAACCTCAGTCTGTATGTGGTATTTTTTATTGCGGTGATCAATATTTGAATTGAAACCCGGGAAGACGAACATTCATTAATCTTCGTCTTGATTTCTGAAATACTTTGTTATTCTGCGACGTTTGCGGAAGTTCTTCTTGAATTTACCTTCAGTGGTCTTAAGCAATATCTTGCCGGCACTCACCTCTCTTAAGGCAACGATCGGTTCTTTGTTTCCTCTGGTGTTTGAAATAAGAGGCTCCGCCCCTTCCAGAAGCTGTCTTGTCCTTTTTGCAGCCAGAATTATCAACTCAAGTCTATTCGGAACTTTTTCCAAACAATCTTCAACAGTTACTCTTGCCATTACAGGTTCCTCCTCAAAAAACAAAATCAGCAGGTATTATACAACTAAAAACCGGAAAATCAAATAATATCACAGACACAATTAAAAAGATCAGTATATCTTCTAATGTTTACAAAGTGTTATCTCTAAGTTGACTAAGCTGTTTAGCGATAGTAGAATGCCCCGTTGGTTTTTTAACGGAGGAAGATTGATGAGCTTGAAAGTCGGTATCATTTCTGCAGGCAGCTGGGGCACAGCCCTTGCAACACTTATGGCTGAAAAAGATTACAATGTCACTATCTGGGCAAAGGAACAGGAGATAGTTGATTCGATCAACACCGTTCACGAAAACAGTTTATTTTTAAAAGGTATAAAGCTTTCTGAAAAGATCAAAGCGGTGAGTGATATTCAGTCGGCCGTTGTTTCGATGGACATTGTAATTGTCGCATCTCCTTCACAGTACACAAGGGAACTCCTCAGCGGGATCTCCTTCATGATCTCTCCGGGAACATATATCGTTCTCGCTTCAAAAGGGATCGAGAACGGAACGCTCAAAATGATGTATCAGATCGCCGAAGATATTCTTCCGGCAACTCTTCACAAGAATATATTTGTTATCTCAGGACCCACTTTTGCGGCTGAACTTGCAATGAAAATGCCTACTTGCGCTGTTATTGCCGGGCATAATTCAGAAGACATGGGGTCAATCCAGGCGATATTCAGCTCTCCCTACATGAGGATCTACAGATCAAATGACATAACGGGTGTCGAACTCGGCGGCGCTTTAAAAAACATTTTTGCAATAGCTGTCGGGATACTTGAAGGAATGGGTTTCGGCAAGAATACTCAGGCGGCACTCATCACAAGGTCGATCGCCGAGATTACCCGTCTTGTAATTGCGATGGGTGGAAATCCTCTTACAATTTCGGGACTTAGCGGAATCGGCGATCTTGTTCTGACATGTACTGGAGATCTCAGCAGGAACAGGCAGGTCGGGATCCGGCTCGGCAAAGGTGAAAAAATTGATGCCATTCTGAAAAGCATGCTAATGGTCGCTGAAGGTGTTACAACGACAAAAGCGGCATACGATCTTTCAAAAAAGGTAAATGTTGAAATGCCGATAACGGAAACGCTATACAGAGTTTTATATGAAAATGCAGATCTTTATAAAAGTTTTCAAGCACTTATGACACGAAGCTTAAAAGATGAACTTCTATCTTACGGAGGATTCAATGATTCGAGTGACACTTAACGGTGCATCCGGAAGAATGGGCAGAGCGATAACAAGGATCGCTGAAGAAACAGGCAAAATCGTTGTCGCACACAAAGTTGATGTTACAGAAGGGTTTGAAAAAATTGAAGAAATAACGCCAAACGATGTTGATGTTGTAATAGATATAAGTTCTCCCGAAGGTTTCAAAAAAGCTCTCATGTGGGCTGTCAGGAACAGGAAACCTTTCATTTCAGGGGCAACAGGTCTTCAGATCGCAGATCTCATATCACTTGACACAGCCGCTGAGTCAATACCTGTTCTCCATACATCTAATTTAAGTAAAGGAGTCAACATCCTTTTTGAAATAATGAAAAAGGCCGCCGCACTGACCGGTGACGCCGACATTGAGATCATCGAAACCCATCACAGCAAAAAAAAGGATGCACCATCGGGAACCGCACTTGAGATCGGCAAGATCATAACGAGCGGACAAAGCACCAGAAATCTTAAATCCGTTGAAGGAAGGTCGGGAATTACAGGTGAAAGGGGATTGAACGAGATCGGTTATCACAGCATCAGATGCGGCGATGTCCCCGGAGAACACACCGTTATTTTTGCATATGACGGTGAAAGGATCGAAATATCGCACAAAGCGCTCACAAGAGATATTTTCGCAAGAGGAGCAATTGAAGCCGCACTCTTCATCGCAGGGAAAAAACCGGGCAGATATTCAATGAAAGATGTCATCGGCAAAGGGTAAAAGTCAGCACAGAAAATAATTTTCAAACTCTTGACAAAATCATAAAATCGCTGTATTTTTGGAAGTAGATATTCCATTTCGGAAGGAGAAATGGAAAAAGCGATTCCATTTTGGAGGTGAATTCATGGCTTTAAAAAGAGAGTTTGTGTTTCCTGATAACAGTTTTTTTCTGTTCGGACCAAGGGGAACCGGAAAATCAACGATTCTTAAAGAATCTTTCAATGATGCTTTGTATATTGATCTTCTTGAAAATGAAAATTTCAGAACATACAGTGCTTATCCGGAACGGCTTGGCGGAACCGTGATGGCACACCCTGAAAAAAAGATTATTATCATTGATGAAATCCAGAAAGTCCCTGACCTTTTGAGTCAGATACATCTGTTAATGGAAACACATAAGGAAAAATTGTTCATAATGACCGGTTCAAGTGCAAGAAAGCTTAAAAAAGACGGGACGAATCTTCTCGGAGGACGAGCGTTCAAAAAAACAATGCATCCTTTTACCGCAAGTGAACTGGGAGATCTTTTTAAAATTGAAGAGGCACTTAATTTCGGACTGATCCCTGTTGTCTTTTTTTCAAATGACAGATACGAAGCACTTTCGGCTTATGTGGATCTTTATGTCCGTGAAGAAGTTATGATGGAAGGACTTACCAGAAATATCGGTAATTTTTCAAGATTTCTGGAGTCCATCAGTTTTTCGCATAGCTGCCAGATCAATTTGGCAAACATTTCAAGAGAATGCCAGATAGAAAGAAAAACCGTTGAATCGTATGTGAACATTCTGGAAGATCTTCTGATCGCCCAAAGAATTCCGGTTTTTACAAAGAAAGCCAAAAGAAATTTGTCAGTTCATCCCAAGTTTTATTTTTTTGACACAGGGCTTTACCGGACATTAAGACCATCAGGTCCGCTTGATAAAGATACCGAGATCGGAGGACCTGCGCTTGAAGGACTTGTTTTTCAACATTTGAGAGCTTTTTGTGACCTGCATAGAGCAGATTCAAAAATCTATTTTTGGCGTACAAAAAGCGGAAATGAAGTGGATTTTGTCCTTTACGGAGAAGATCTGTTTGCTGCTATAGAAGTGAAAAGCTCAGCAAACTTGAATCCTTATGATTTTAACGGACTTAAATCATTTGGTGAAGATTATGAAATAGCTAAAAGGATTCTTGTTTATCGGGGGAACGACAGATTTGTGAAAAACGGAGTTCTTGTTGTCCCGGCGACAGAATTTCTTTATGATCCCGGTAAGTTTGTTCTGTGAATTGGAAAGTGTCAAACGGGTTTTATGGAAATGGGGGATAATGTAGCAGATCAGACAATCGTTTTTTCAGAATTGCATCGTGATTTTGAGCAGTTTCATGCTCAAATTTAACAAATGGAACCGTCGTAGCGGTTATTGTGATAATTTGCTCTGAAAATTCGTCTTTGATCTTATAAGTTTGTTTCCATTCTTCATTTTTCTTCGGATATATCAGATAAATATCAGGCGTTTTTGATCTTATCGCATAAGAAACCATCTGATACATATCGCTTTGAGCAGGTTTCTTGTCAGTCGGAAGTTTATATTTTGCATCAATTATGCAAGTTTCTGGAATTTCAATGTCTTTTTTGATGCTATATTCGCCTGCGACATCAAGTTTTCCGTTTCTTGCTCCAGCTTTTGGGTTCACATGTTCTTTAATAAATCCAAGCAGAAACTCTTCATATATTTTTTCCATTGGAATAAGGAATGCAAACAGGTTTAATTTGCCTGAATCAGTTGCGTGAACAGCACTCGAAAGAAAAAGGCGGCAATATTCAACTATTGTTTTTAACTGGGAAAACATCGGGTTTAAGACAATTTTATCGCAATCGGAACTTGTTGCACAAATATCTGTCACATCATCAAGGAGAAACATTATTTCACTCAATGTTTTTCTGTTCATATCAGATTGAGTTACCTCAAGAAGCATTTTGCAAGTTGCTTTAACTACACGGTTGAAAATGTTGTCGTATTCAAATGATGAATAGCGGCAGATAGGTTTATGCCAGAGCCCTTTTACAATATTTTTGATATAATCACCGAATTCAATTTTACCTTTTATTGCTGAAGTTTCTTCAGTAATTTCTTCGTATTGCTGATATGGCGAAGAATTGAGCGTTTCGAGAGTATAATTTGCAAAAAGCCAGATAAAAATATCAAGAATATTTGAGTCTTTTTTCTGTTGATCTGCTTCAAACTTAGGGAATTTAAATCTGTCAATGTAGCTAAGCCAGTAAAGAAGATTGTCGGCGAAAAGAGTTTTGTCAGATTCATTAAAAACTTTCGGAAAAACATTGAATGAGAAATCTTTATAAATAACAACTCCGGTATAATTTCTTGGTGTTATTGTGTCGTCATAGTTCAGCTTGAAAAATCTCTGACCTTTTGATTTCTTTTCATTTTCTTTATCTCTACTGTAAAAAAATCCGTCAACAGGTCTGTTTTCCCAGATTTTATTGAGAAAATTTTCAAAATCTTTGAAATCTAATCCTTCGATTTTTTCAGATTTCTGATACTCGAATAAATCAAAAGTCCTGTTTTCTATCATTTAAATTCCTTCGTCAATGAGCTTGATCAGATTTTCCAACTTGTTGCTGTCATTCACAAAATACTCTTCAAGAAGTGGCTTTATCTTGTATTTTAAAACAGTTTTGAGCTCTTCATCGCTATTAACTTTCATAAAATAGGAATGACCGATCTGGAAATCTTTTCCTTTTGATTTGACGATCTCTGAGTTGAGTTTTTCCATGATATTTTTTGCTTTGACAAAATTAACAAGGCTTGAATCCGGATCAAATCTGAAGAAAGTAAATCTTCTGCGGAGAGCAATGTCCAAAAGTGCAATTGAACGGTCGGCAGTGTTCATTGTTCCGATAATGAAAAGGTTTGAAGGAACAGTGAAATCTTCCTGGGAATATGGAAGTTTTGCAGTCAGTTTTCCATCTCTTTTATCTTCCTCGATTAAAGTTATCAACTCCCCGAAAATACGGGAAATATTGC
>JAGOEX010000095.1 GCA_017997475.1 bacterium | reverse complement strand
ATGACATCAATCTTGGCGATTTTTCTCTTTCTGCCGATTCACCATGCATTGACAAAGGGACAAACGACCCTTTTGAAACAGATGGAATTGCTGAAAATGTGCTGAAAGACCTTCTTGGAAACGACAGAATAATAAACCAAATTGCAGATATGGGGGCTTACGAAAATGTCAGATGAGAAATTAAAGATCAACAGTCACGAAGAAGATGACAGATTATGGCTTGAAAATGTTTATCAGGGTGATGTGAAACAGCTTACGCTCAGAGCCATAATCATGGGCGCCATAATCGGCGGATTCATGAGTTTGACAAATCTTTACATCGGGTTGAAGACCGGCTGGGGACTCGGCGTGACAATTACTGCATGTGTTCTTTCATTCAGCATCTGGAAAGTACTTAGAAAACTTTTCCCGTGGTTTGTAAAGACCGACATGACGCTTCTTGAAAATAATTCAATGAAATCAACAGCTTCTTCGGCTGGCTATACAACCGGCGGAACAATGGTGAGTGCAATTGCGGCTTATATTCTGATAACCGGAAAACATCTTGATTTCTGGGTACTTACCGGATGGACGATATTTCTGGGCATTGCCGGAGTAGTTATGGCGATACCGATGAAAAAACAGATGATAAACATGGAAAAGCTCCCCTTCCCTTCCGGAACTGCAACAGCTGAAACACTTAAAAGTTTATATGCCGGTGAAGAGAGCAGAAAACAGACCAACAGCTTGCTCGGTTTTGCTCTGATAGGGGTCGTGCTCACTGTTGTCCGCGACCTTTTTGAGTGGATAGAGTACACTTACGCTGTTTTCGGTGAAAAACTGGCAAAATACACTGTTTCGATGGAGACAAGCTTAATAATGGTTGCAGCCGGCGGAATAATGGGCTGGAGAACGGCATGGAGCATCCTTTTCGGTGCGATACTGAATTACCTCGTTCTAGCCCCGATCATGTTTGACATGGGTGCGATTAAAGAGCTCGGATACAGAGGGATCAACAGTTGGAGCTTATGGTTCGGTGCTTCTGTCATGGTTTCGGCCGGATTCACCTCGTTTTTCATGCAGTGGAAAACTGCGATGAAGGCATTTTCAGGCGTAAAAGACATTTTTTCAAAAGAAAAACGGGAGCTTACAGCAATTGAAAAAGTTGAAGTGCCTATGAGCTGGTTCTTCTGGGGAATTATGATAGGCGGGGCCGGAATTGCATTCATCATGTGGTATTCATTCGGAATTTCCATCTGGATGAGCATTCTTGCCATAATCCTTTCTTTCTTTCTTGCCATTGTCGCATGCCGTGCAACGGGTGAAACCGACACAACTCCGGTCGGAGCACTCGGTCAGGTTACTCAGGCATTTTACGGAATGATCGCTCCCGGCAGTATGGTGACAACGCTTATGACCGCCTCAGTAACTTCAGGTATAGCCGGCTCTTCAGCAGACCTTCTGACAGATCTTAAAACCGGATATCTTCTGGGAGCAAATTCAAGAAAGATGTTCCTTGCGCAGTTCATCGGGATCTTTGCAGGAACCGCAGTTGTTGTTCCCGCTTTTTATCTTATCGTTCCGACACCTGATGTGCTCGGAAGCGATTATTTCCCTGCTCCTGCCGCACAGGTCTGGTCAGGAGTTGCAAAACTCCTCGCTCAGGGAATAGCTTCTCTTCACTATACAGCTAAAATTGCAATGATCGTCGGAGTTCTTGTCGGCATAATAATTCCGGTAATCGACCGGCTTTTTCCGAAAGCTTCAAGATATATCCCTTCCTCAATGGGAATCGGACTTGCATTTGTAATCCCTTTCTGGAACTCCCTTTCAATGTTCATCGGAGCTCTCATTGTCCTCTTCATTGAAAAGAAAAGGGCGGCACTCACTGAATATGTGGTCCCCGCCGCATCAGGAATAATCGCCGGAGAAAGTCTTGCCGGAGTATTCATAATCCTTGTCATGACGCTGATGGGAAAATAGAAAAAAAGACCACAAAATTTGAGAACCGGCTGTTCAAAAGTCGCGATATTTTTCGGTGAATGAAACTACCCACCGTGTTTAAGGAGATATTTGTTAGATATCGCTTTGAATGAGATCTTTCCCTGATTTCTTTCAGTTTGATCAAAGGATCGAAAAACCACTCCTTCTCTTTCGGCTTGAGGATTTAACAGTGATTTCCCTTCTGCAAATTTAAGAAAATCATCGTGACTTTTCCCTTTGATCGTCATCTTTTCTTCAACGACCGGAACTGTTTTCAATCCGGATTCTTCGCACACTTTTCTATATTCAGTTGATGAAAGGTAACGCTGTTTTGTGATGTCAAAAATGTTGAAAATAAAAATGTCCTGCCCTTTGAGATTATATACATTTGATTGAATTCCGTTGCCGATCACTTCACCTTGGAGTGCAAGATAACTGCCTGTATTATCATAATATTTTTTCAATTTACTTTCGATTTCATAAAATTTGGCAAGCTTCCAGAAGGTTTGTTCCAGTGCCTCAAGATATTCCCAGTTCCTGCCGCAGACATGAAAACCGTTACTATCCAGAATGAACGAACACGATGTCCCGTCAAGCTTTTCAGTGACAAAAAAATCGATGTCATAAAACTCTGCAACATCAATGTTCTGAACTCTCTCTTCATCAGTTTTGGGAACTGAACTCGGATATGCTCCTGCGACTTCACCAGATATTGCGGCAGGGATAGGCGGTTCATAAAGAGTAATGCCAAGAAGCTCCGTCACATCGTCACCTTCTTTGAAATCTCCGTCCTTTAAAACCTCTTCAACTTTGAAAACAAGCCCCTGCGAAAGTGCACCCCTGAACTTTTTTGTTCTTAGCCGGAACTTGTCCTGCCTTAAGAATTCATATTCGGGTTTTTCAGGAAAAACTGAGTCAATTTCGCAATATACAACAAGCATTCCTGCTTTTATTTCAGTCGCTTTTTTCACGACAACCTGCCAGCCGCCAAAAACTGCAAGTTCAATTGCATCGGCGCCGTCAATCGGCTTAATCGCATCAACTTTTCTAATCGTTGCAAGTTTTCTCATTTTTTCACCTCTGAGTAATTTATTTTGATTCCTGCTTGAACAAGTGCTTTTTCAACAGTTAATTCCGGCTGTTGTGACAGCACTGCGTTGAGATTTTTCTGAAAATTGCCGTATGAGAAATGGGGATAGAAAAACAGTTGGTCCCTGTGGCTTTCCGCATCATTTTCATATCGCTCTTTCAACCTTTTCAGGTATGCTGCAAATATCCCTTTTTCCTTAAGTTCACTGCATCCTATAACCCACAGTTTTGAGTCAAAGATCTTCTGCATGTCAACTGCAATATCTGCCATGAAAATCTGAGTTTCATCAATTAAGTGCTTAAAACTCTTGAGCTTTTTAAGATCAACGGTGCTCTTTGTATGGATGCAGGTTTTATTCAGGACTGCAACTTCCGAATCAAAATCCTCAACAAGTTTATTATTAATGAAAAAATTCCGTGTCATCTGCCCTGCTTTTCCAATGAGATAGCAGGAATTCTCCTCTTTCTGCTCATCCATTCCGGGATTATCGGCAACAATGATATATTTCGGACCTGTTTCAGATAACTTCCTTAAATTCCTGTTGAAAACTATCGCATTGTCTATCCTGTACCCGTTTTCACCATTACACACTTCCACATTTACACTTTTCAGTTTTTCCAAAAGACCGGGGTTTTCTCTTTTCCAGAATTCCACCTGAGATTCAAAATTGTCTATGAGTTTTGACAACTTGCTGAATTTATTCATTAACTCTGAATTCCGCCATCGTCTTTAATGCCCGGAACAATGATAAAAACATCACGGGTGTCAAGGATCGCCCCTTCACCGTAAACATGTATTCTCGCTCTGAAAAGGGTGTTTTCAGTCGTAGTCGGTTCAAAGATCGTGTTTTCAAAAGTTACATCAAAAAGAATATTTGTGTTAGGGCGGACATTGTAAAACCACTCTTCATCCAAGCTGTCGTAATTATTGGGCGGAATTGATGAATCGGGCTTTATTTTCTTTATGAACTGTGTGGTGTCTATACTGAAACTGTTCGCAACACTTGTTTTCTGAGTAGTAATGTCTCTTTTGATGTTTAAAAGCAGGTCGTTGATCGCTGTCACCATCTCATTGCTCAATCCGCCGCCTGTGTACCCGACCTGGAAAATGAAATGTTCTCCAGATGCAGTCTTTGAATCTGTGTCATCTGCAATTTCAGTCATTCTATCCTGAATAATATCAAGCAGTTCACTTGTCAATGAAGTTCCCATTATCCCTATGAACTTTGAGTTGACGGCATTCATTGCTTTCTTAACTTCCTCGCGATAATGCCCCTGATCGGGTTTCGAAGAATTCCACTTGTAATTATAGGCAGTTATCCCCTTGTCACTCAATATATCCTCATTGACATCATAAAGTGCTTCATCTGTCATCAGTATCTGTATTGGAAGAGCGGCATCCCTGAAACAGCCGCCGCCTATATGCCCGATCTGACCGGTACAATTTTGAGAAGCAAGTGTTACGGTGTGATAAGGGTCATAATAGACATCCATATTGCCCTGATCGTAGTTATACAAACACAATAATGCGTTGTCAAAACAGTCGCCTTCATCAAATTTAAGAAGCTCTCCGTCAAACCCGTGACCGCTCGCTCCCTGAAATAAAGTTTCGTACTGAGAATCGATCGATCCGCTTCCCGGAGCTGTCATATTGTTAAGTGCCGCCTGAAGCTTTGCAACATCAGTTGTTACCGGCTGATTCATGACATGGGGAGTTGATTCAATGTGCTTGTAAGATGCAATGGCAAAAGCGGGATCATCGAGAACCGCCTGTATCCCCGGAATTATTATGCTGCTGATATCCTGTTTCACTGTGTCAATCGCACTTGCCATTGAACCGGTAAGGTCAAAATGAAAAAGTATGTCCGCTTTCTTTATTTTTGTATCAAATTCAAGAAGATCGTTCTTTTCAGCATCCATATACGGGAGAACAACATAGAACTGACCTTCATAGAATTCCGGATCTTTCTTTAAAGGGTCACTGCCTGCCGCAATTTCTGTATTGTCATCAAAACCGTCTCCGTCGGTATCTGCTTTCGTCGGGTCGGTTCCAAGCTCTAACTCCTTGGAATCACTCAAACCATCGTTATCACTGTCAAGATCAAGATAATCGGGGAAACCGTCTTCATCTGAATCTTTATTCCCTTCTGTGCTGTCAGGAATGCCGTCACCGTCAGAATCATCATCAAGATAGTTGGGGATGCCGTCTTCATCAGGGTCTTTTGTCCCTTCAACAAGGTCTGATATTCCGTCACCATCACTGTCTTCATCAAGAAAATCGGGGGTTCCGTCGCTATCCGTATCAATGCACGGCTGACTTGGACATTCAACACTGTCTTCTATATTATCTCCATCGCTATCGGTATCGCGGTAATCAGAAGTTCCGTCACCGTCCGTATCGATAACTCCTTCAACTGAATCGGGAATTCCGTCACCGTCACTATCGGTGTCAAGGTAATCAGGATCTCCGTCTTCATCAGTATCAACTGCAACACCGTTGGGTTTTTCAACATCATCAGGGATTCCGTCACCGTCACTGTCCACTCCGGGAATCACATTGTCATCATCAGGATCCTCATTGTCAGGGAGCCCGTTTTCATCTCCGGGAAGAATCTGCTCATCCCCCGCCGAATTATCGGGAAGTGCTCCGTTACCATCAGAATCGGTTCCTGAATTGATCTCATCTGACAGATCGTCAGAATCCTCAACTGAACATGAAGCAGATAAAAATAAAAATAGTGACGCAATTAAAACAATTGAAAAAAACCTGATGTTCATTGATCCCCCGCTCGCCCGTTTATCTAAAAATCTCAGATGCGTTGTATATTGTATTTTAAACTTAAAAAAAATCAACGGGTTGGATGTTTCTATTTCACATTGACAAGATGATAATTCTTTTTTCCGCAGCGGATTATTATCATTGATTTATGCATCAGTGAAGATGTATTGACAATAAATTCAGGGTCTTCCGCTTTTTCATTGTTTATGTAGCAGCCCCCCTGCTGGATAAGATTTCTCGCTTTTCCTTTAGATGGCTGCATATTGGTGTTGACAAGAAGATCGGCTATATTTATGCCGTTTTTAATTTCCTCTCTGGGAACGACGGTTGAAGGAACATCGTTGAAAATACTTTTGAGTTCTTTTTCGCTTAAGCCCTTGAGATCACCTCCGAAAAGTGCCGCGCTTGCAGCTTGTGCACTTTTAAGACCTTCTTCACCGTGAAGTATTTTTGTCGCTTCTTCCGCTAAAAGTGTCTGCGCTTTTCTCAAATGGGGCTGCAACTTATGCTCACCACAGACCTTCTCTATTTCAGAAACATCAATGAATGTAAACAGTTTCATCATCTTTTCAACATCTTCATCCGTCGTATTTATCCAGTACTGGTAATACTGATAAGGACTCGTTTTTTCCGGATCGAGCCACACAGCATTTCCTGCACTTTTGCCGAATTTTTCACCTGTGGAAGTTGTCATCAACGGGAAAGTCATTCCGAAAACCTTTCCTGCATCTGCCCTTCTGACAAGTTCTATTCCTGCCGTAATATTTCCCCACTGATCGTTGCCGCCAAACTGCATTGTGCAGCCGAAGTTCCTGAAAAGATAGAGGAAATCATACGACTGAAGCGTCATATAACTGAATTCCGTATAAGAGATCCCGTTTTCTGAAGCAAGACGGCTTTTTACAGAATCCTTTGCAAGCATATAGCTTAAAGTGAAATGTTTTCCGATATCTCTAAGCCAGTCGATTATCGACATTCCGTGAGTCCAGTCATAGTTATTCACCATAAAAGCCGAATTTTCACCTTTAAAATGGAGAACTTTCTCCATCTGCCCCTTTATTGAATCAGCATTATGCATAACCTGTGTAATTGACTGGAGATTTCTCTCCTCAGACTTTCCGCTCGGATCCCCTATCATCCCTGTTGCGCCGCCGATAAGGGGGAGAACTTTGTGTCCGTGACGCTGAAAATGGGCAAGCCCCATCAATGGAACAAGATTCCCGACATGAAGACTCTCCGCTGTAGGATCGAAACCGCAATAGACCGTCACTTTATTTTCATTCAGATATTTTTCAATTTCAGGATCTGTCACATTTGAAATAAAACCGCGATCTTTCAATTCATTGTAAACTGACATTTTTCTCTCCAAATATTACTCGGGATAATCGATCTGTATCTTATTTTTGCACTTTTTACATATAACCTGCCTTCCTCGGAAGATCGGCGAAAGCTGAATAGTGTGACCGCATGAGCACAGACAGCTTTCCCACGAATCGGGATTGACCCTCTTGAAAACCGATAACGCTCCATCAACCGGTTTTGTTTTTTCTTCTGAGTGGTTAATCCCTGAAGTGACCGACGGAACCGTGAGATATCTTCCGCATCTCGGGCACTGGACCTGAGATTTTCCAATTGTCGGAGGCACTTTTATTTTCAGTCCGCAGGCACACGGCATGAACAGAAACCCGCTTGTCGCCATTATCAGATCGCTGATGTTTCTGGGTGAAGCGACCGTTGCCGCCGTTAACACTTCTTCAGGGGAAAGACCTGCTCTCACCTGAACCTCACCCTTATCTTTCAAGGCAGAATCAGGCAGAAGTTTTCTCTCATTTGCCGTCTTTGTGAATTGCTGCTGATAATCCCGAAACGACACTTTTCCGCCGTTCTGCAAAGCCCTTAAAATAGAGATCCTCTGATGTGTCGGAGGATGAGTTGATGTTGAAAAAAGAGAGCCCTCGTCAGCAAGAGCCATCGGGTTGATTATGAACATCGGGGCTGTTATCCTGTTATAGAAAACAAGATTCGCCGCTGAACCCGATATTTTTTCAAGTGCGGAGGCAAGACCTTCAGGATATCTAGTAAGCCGGACTGCTGTCGCGTCGGCAAGATATTCCCTCTTCCTTGAGATAGCAAAATAGAAAAGCTGGGCTAAGATCGGAGCAATTATCGCAAAAGCTATTGCGATCAGCATAATTGCAGGATGAACATTTGAGGCCCTTGACCCGAGACGGCTCCTTCTTGAATTCAGAGAACCTCTTGACCCGACAATGAAACCTTTTGCGATTAAGTTAATGCTTCCGAGCATCACTCCGGCAAATGTCATAAAAAGGACATCCCTGTTTATGATGTGGCTCATTTCGTGTGCGATGACACCCTGAAGTTCATCCCTGTTGAGTGTCTCAAGAAGCCCTGCAGTAACGCAGACTGCCGATTTTTCAGGTCTTATTCCCGTTGCGAAGGCATTCATTGCTGAATCGTTTATCACATATATCTCCGGCATGAATGTCTGGCTTCCCGCTATTTTCATCTCTTCCACAATGTTGTAAAGCTGGGGATACGACTCTTTTGTCACTTTTGTCGCTTTGCTGACACTGAGAACTATCGCATCACCGAAATAATATGCGACAGCGGATTGGATTGCCCACAATGCAAATCCGGCAAGAGCACCCCAGTACAAACCGTCAGGATAATAGATAGCGCCACCGATCGAAATCGAAAGTGCTTCAAGAAGGAAGAACATCGCAATGAATACGACCTTAGACTTCCTTCTGTTCTGTTCGATCAGCTCCCACATCTAAAACACCAGTTAATCCGATCAGTTGAAGCTTACTTTGGGAGCCAGTTTTTCCTGCTTATCCTCGATCTCGAAGAATTCCGATTTCTCAAAATTGAACATTCCGGCAACTATGCTTGAAGGGAACATTTCAATTTTATTGTTGAACATCATGACATCATCGTTATATGCCTGTCTTGAAAAAGCGATCTTGTTTTCCGTTGAAGTAAGCTCTTCCTGCAAAGCGAGAAAGTTCTGATTCGCCTTTAATTCCGGATAGTTCTCAACAGTAAGAAGCAGTTTTGCAAGTGAACCGCTAAGATCCGCTTCAGCCGCTCCGATATCTTTCACTGAACCGCTGTTTCCGGCATTCATCGCTTTAGACCTTGCTTCTGTTACTTTCACGAATGTTTCATTTTCATGCTTCATGTAACCTTTTGCAGTTTCAACAAGGTTCGGGATGAGATCGTGCCTTCTTTTAAGCTGAACATCAATCTGACTCCATGAATTCTTAACCCTGTTGCGAAGTACGACCAGAGCATTGTAGATACCGATGAAAATTACTGCCGCAAAAAGAACCAGTAAAAAAAGTGCTCCTACAAAAATAAGTGCCGCTGTCATCTGTTATCCTCCATTGTCTACATGTTTTGAACAGAATATATCCCTTAAGAACGAAAGTACCGGACTTCCGGCATCTTCCGAAGAACAGCTTATTATCTGATACAATTCACCTTTATCGAACCAGATGCCGTGCTTTTCAGCACATTCATCAATGAGAACTTCACCGTTCTCTGTCTTAATTATCACTTTTTTCATCGGCTTTCTGCATATCGGACATGCTCTCTTTTTTTCTTTATTAGTTTTGTCAACATCTTGAAAAGACGAAAGAATTTCGTTCTTTTTTTCTGAAGAGCCCATCAAAAGTTCAAGTTCTCCGGCATCCAGCCATATCCCGCCGCAGTCAAAACAATAGTCTATTTCAACATCGTTAAGTTCAAGCACAGCCATATCAACTTTCGCACAAACCGGACACCTTAACATCGGATCTCCATCTTAAAAAATACAGCGTATGATAACTGTAACAGGTTTTTTTTCAATTTTATTGAGGCGGATGCTGAATTCCTTCAAAGACCCCAGAAACCATCCGATCATTTTCTTGACTAATTCATCCGCATTGTTTATTGTGCATTAGCTTTGTAATTTTTCTAATTAGGAGATGTTTATGAGCAAGAATGAGCCGGTGCACAACAATTTGTTTGGAAAGACCTTTCAGAACATTGAAAACACTAACGATTTCATAAAAGGTGCTCTGCCGGCAGGGATCGTGAGAAAGCTTGATTTTTCAACATCAGTGATCCAGTCAACAAGCCATGTCGATGATTCATTAAGAAGTCACCTGAGCG
>JAGOEX010000094.1 GCA_017997475.1 bacterium | reverse complement strand
TTCCATGCAGGAACGACTTTGATTTTGGAGCCATCAATTTCAAAGGTTTTTTCGTCGTTCAATGTTACAATTATAAGCATGTCTGCTTTCAGATGCTTTCCTGCACTGACCAGAGATCTCATTTCTCTGTTTTCAACTGATGCGTTTTCAATACTGAAGGAAACTTGAATGAGTTCAATTTCCTTGTTTTTTCCAGTTGCTACGAAATCAACCTCAAATCCTTCTCTGGTTTTGTAATAGCTGACATTTTTTCCCCTTCTTTTCAGTTCAAGGAAGATCATGTTTTCGAAAAGTCTCGTGTCGTCTGTTCCGGCTCCGAAAGATACTGCTTTTGCCAGCGCCCAGTCGATGCAGTAAACTTTTTTGTAGTTTTTTGATCTGATCTTTTCCGATTCTGAAAAGAACTCAACTGTATGTACCATATATGCATCGGTAACATATTTAAGATATCTGTAAATCTTTTCCTGATTGAAAGAAAAACCGGAATTTTTCAGGTTTTGCGCGATCTTGTTGACGGTCATCGGACATCCAACCCTTGATATAAGTGCATCACAGAACTGACGCAGAAGAACAGCATCAATGTTTTCATCATTGTGAGTCTCAATGACATCTCTTAAAAGCATGGTGTCCCAATATGTTCTTAAAAGATCGTCCCTGATCTCTTCTGAAATATCATAAACTCCCGGAAATCCGCCAGATTTAAGATATCCACTCAAACTGTTAAGCAGGAAACTTCTACCGTTTGATGAAATAAACTCTGGCTCTATCCTGTGATGTCGCAGATATTCATTAAAGGAAAAAGGATATAATTCAAGCGGGAAAAGCTTTCCTCTGAGTGATGATGCAAAATTCCCGCGAAGCAAAGATGCAGTTGAGCCAGTCACAATTATTTTGTGAGTTGCCGTTTCAAGAAGATAAAGAATATAATTTTCCCACCCGTCAATTCGATGAATTTCATCAAAAATAAAATAAACATCCTCTTTTTCTCTTTTTTCGGGATAAATCGAATAATAAGCATCATCAATGATATGAAGCTGATTGGCCGGAATGTTTATTATTCTGTGGTCATTGAATTGAATGCGGCATATGTTGTCCAATGTTCCATTTTCTGAAAGCTCAAATGCGAGTTGATGCGTTCTGTAAGTCTTTCCACCTCTTCTGACACCGGAAATTCCAAGAGCCATTCCTTTAACAAAAGTAAGTTTCAAATCCCTTTTCGTAAGCTCCGGAAGAGTTTTTTTCTGGTAGTCAATGATGATTCTTTTCAAAATTTCTATCATGGTTGTTTCCTCCTTGCGGGGCAACAAAGTTGAATTAGTTGCCCTGATTCGAGATAACTATATCATATTAGTTTGCTCAAGTAAAGATAACTTTGCGTTAAAAACTGATCTTCACGGGTGTGGTCTGAGGGTTATCCTTGTTGCCGGTGAACCCGGGGATGCCGAGTGCTGAAAAGCCCCAGCAATACAGCTTTTTATCAAGTGATATGGCGCATGTAAAGTTGTAACCGGCTGATACTGCTGTGAATTCTCCTTCAATTTTAACGGGAGCGGTAGCAAGGTCATAGTTTGAGGGAAGTGTTGAATAGACATCACCTTTTTCGCCGTTTCCGATCTGGCCGTATTCATTTTCACCCCAGCAGTAAAGTTCATTGCCGCTGTTCACGGCACAGACATGATTTGACGAGCCGGAAACTGAAACCCAGTTTGAAGCGGTTCCCACCTGCACAGGTTTTGTGCAGACCGGTGGATATCTCCTTTTCTGAGATGCCGCTTTATCTTCAGAATAAAACTGCTCTTCACATTGACCGTTTGTTACAAGTTGCTGAAATGCTTCAGTATATGTGGCGTTATCCTGCGGAGTTCCGGCAGTATAGCTTGCAAAAACATCGCCGATCCCGATGATGCCCCATTCAGCAATTCCCCAACACCATAAAGTGCCGTCATCTTTGACCGCGCAAGTGTTCTGGCTCAGAGACGCGACATCTATCCATTTGAATTCATTGATTTTAACGGGCTTTTCGTATTCGCTGTAAAGTGGCTGAGAGCGGTATGAATACTTGTCAAAACCATCCCCCCTTCTTCCATCACCGAACTGCCCCATATCATAACTTCCCCAGCAGAAAAGCTCTTTTTCATCTGAAATGCCGCAGGCGTGCACAGTAGATATTGAAATATTTGTGAATTTCGGCCAGTTATCCTTGTTTTCATTAAGTAATCTAGGCACATAGGCAGTTGCGCTTCCACCCGGATAAGAAGCGTCGTAACCAACCTGACCGTTGGCAAGAGTTCCCATTCTGTTGCTTCCCCAACCCCAGAGATCATCATTGTTGTAGGCAAGAATTGTGCTTCCTCCGCAGAAAAGCGGTGCATACTGATTCTGATCTGCACCAAGAAGGATCGGAGAAGGAGTCCCTGTCGCCTGAAAAGTATATCCGTCAAGCCCGTTAGCTATCTGTCCGTCAGCGTTATGTCCCCAGCAGAACGCTTCCTTGTTCTTTTTAACTCCGCAGGTCGCATCAGCCATCGCACAGACACTCTGCCACGCATCCATTCCCACTTTCAGCGGCATCGGATTAGGATTGTCTCCACCCGGAGTTTGATTGTTTCCAAGCTGTCCGCGGTTTCCCTGACCCCAGCAGTAGAGATGACCGCTCTCTTTTATTGCACAGACATGGCTTGTTCCGCCTGAAACCATTTTGACTGTCTCGGTTTCCGGCTCGGGAGTGTTGTCGCCGTAACTGCCCGTATTACCTGAGTTTCCCGAGTCGCCTGAGTTGCCAGAATCCCCTGAATTTCCTGTGTTGCCGGAATTCCCAGAGTTCCCGGAATCGCCTGAATCTCCTGAGTCACCGGTATCGCCTGAATTACCGGAATCGCCTGAATCACCAGTGTTCCCTGTGTTTCCGGAGTTACCCTGATCAGAGTCATTTGTCAGTTCACTGTCGTCAAAGATCTCTTTTTCATCAGTGACACATGAAAATGAAACAGAAAAAAGCAGAACAGTAACCGTTAAAAAAAGAATTTTTTTCATAGCCCCACCATTTAAAAAAAAACAACACTTCAAACAATGCTTAAATATCATCAATTATCGTCTTTTTCCAGAAAGTCGGTCAGAAAAGAACCTTATTGGTGGTACGATTTCACCAATCCGCACTTTTTATTTACAAGACAGTATAAAAAGTGTATATGAAAAACGCTAAAAGTTTTGTTGAGAAAAATGAAAGTCATTTCAAATCTAAAATTTAAAGAACTTCTTGAAAAAGCGAAACTCAAGGAAGGAACTTTCCTCATTTTCGCAGCAATTCTGATCGGTATTGCGGCAGGATGTGCGTTCCTTTTCTTCCAATGGCTTATCAACTATCTTTCAGTTCTTTTCATCGGGGAGAATACGAACAACAGCATAGCAGGTTTTAAAAGACTTCCCCTTCATTTTAAGATTCTTCTTCCCCTGACTGGTGTTTTCATCAGCGGATTCATCATAAGATACATCAGCAGAGAGAGTGGCGGAGCAGGCATAGGATTCCTTCTTAAAGTGATGAAAGTCAAAAACGGAATAATGCCGCCGATGATGACATTTTTTAAAATAGTGACATCGGCTCTTTCAATAGCAACAGGAGTGCCGCTCGGAACTGAAGGGCCCATAATCATTATCGGTTCGGCAGTCGGTTCAACAGTGGGTCAGTTCTTCAACATGTCTATTTCAAGGATCAAGCTTTTTGTGGGGTGCGGAGCCGCCGCGGGTCTTGCCGTTGCATTCAATGCTCCGATTGCCGGAACAATACTTGCAGTTGAGACAATCCTTGGAAATTATGCGATCGGGACTCTCACTCCGATAGTTGTTGCCGCCGCAACCGCTAGTTTTTTCGGCTCATATTTTCTTCCGGGTCATGAAGTTATTCCTCATGCTGCACTTGGATTTTCATCTGCTATCAGTTCAGGAACAGAAATATTCCTTTTCACCGCATTCGGACTTGTCAATGCATTTCTCGGAGTAGGGCTTATCCGCCTTACTTATACAAACTCAAACCTTTTTGAAGGGATAAAGAAGAAGCTTCCTGAATTTATCCATATTCCTCTTTTCCTGCTCCCTTTTGCACTTGTTGTTCCTTTCGTTCCTGAAATATTCGGGCTGGGTAAAGATGTGATGATTTCCGCGAACGGTCTTACGCCCCAATTTCTCATGGGCATAGCCATCCTCAAACTGTTCTTCCTGTCAATAGCTTTTGCAAGCGGTGCATCAGGCGGTATTTTTCTTCCGATACTTTTTGTGGGGTATATTTTCGGAATGGGTTTCGGAAAGATAGTTCCGATCCTTTTTCCTTCGATAGATCCTTCGATCGGACTCAGTTTTGCATCTGTCGGAATAGGGGCACTGCTCGGAGCGGCAACTCAGGAACCGATCTCGTCACTTTTGATAGTATTTGAAATCACTAGAGATTACAATATGATGCCTTCTCTGATGCTCTCTACTGTCGTTGCCGCAATGATATCAAGGTCGCTTTCGAAATTCTCGATATACAATTATCAGCTTTTCAAGGAAGGGATTCCGCTGGAAGAGAACGAAGAGGCATCACTTATGAATGAAAATCATGTTGAGATGTGTCTGAGAATTGAGTGCGCTACTGCAAAAATTGATGATAAACTGCCTGATATCATTGACAAAATGAGAAAACTTGAAAGGTTTGAATGTTATGTCGTAGATGACGAAATGAATTATCTTGGAACTATTAACGGAGTTTTCGGAGTCAGCAGTTCAATTGTAAATATGGATTCCGCCGGAATAATAATCGCAGGGGATCTCATGGAAACTGATTTCCCCAAGGTATATCTTGATTCCCCTTTGTCCGATGCAATGAGAAGGATGATAAAAAAGGGGGTGATAGAACTTCCTGTCCTTGAAAAGAATGGCAAACTTGCCGGATGCATTCACGAGCACGACATCATTAATTTTTATAACAGAGAGATCCTTTCAAAAGGGAGTCTGCTCAAAACCGTTAATAAAATTGAAGGTACAGAGCAGAACTTCATTCAGTTTGAAGATGAATACAGAATAGAGGTTTTTAATTCGACCCCATCAATGTGGGGTAAAAATCTCATTGATCTCCGTTTTCGGGAAAAGTTCGGAATACTTGTTCTCGCAGTAAAGGAAAAAAAGACGGGGAAAAACATACTTTCTCCGACAAAAGTTCTTGAACCCGGAGATGTTCTGGTAGCTGCAGGAACAAAAGATGACCTCACTCTTTTCAAAGAGTTTGATAAAAAATCATAAAATCAGGTTTTTTTGTTGATTTTGCTTGATAAAAAAGTAGACTCAAGTGTCAGTTCTATGCTTTTTGGAGAGGAGCGATGCTTAAAGAGAATCTTGTAGGTTCATTTGAAAGAACGCTGAAAGATAACTGGGAAAAACCATGTTTCAGTGATTACGGAACGAGTCCTGTCACATTTGGTTGTGTTGCAGTAAAGATCAAAGAATTCCATGGGTTATTTGAAATGCTCGGAATCGGAAAAGGTGACCGTATCGCCGTTGCAGGGAAAAACAGCACAAACTGGGCGATAATTTATCTTGCCACAGTTAGCTATGGTGCTGTAATTGTTCCGGTATTAAGCGATTTTGCTGTGGATGAGATACACCACATTGTCAACCATTCGGGATCAAAATTGTTTTTCTCATCAGAATCAATATACGACAGGATAAATGATGAAACAATGACCGGACTTAAGGTCATATTCTCACTTGAAAATTTTGCAGTGCTTCGTGATTATTCAAATAAGAAAGAAAAAATAGAGGAATTTATTGAAGAATTCCGCAGCAAGAACGAACTTTTACCCGAAAAATTCTCATTTGACAAGATCAGTTCTGAAAAGCTTGCTTCAATTGTTTACACTTCAGGAACGACCGGATTTTCAAAGGGCGTCATGCTTTCACACAACTGTCTGATGGCGAATGTCCAGTTTTTTATAGATAATCTTCCTGTTGAAAATGATTCAAGAGTCGTTTCATTTCTTCCTCTCGCACACTGTTTCGGATGTGCTTTTGATTTTCTAAGCCCTTTCGTTAAAGGGTGTCACATAACATTCCTTGGAAAAATTCCGTCACCCAAGATCATTCTCAAGGCATTTGAAGAGATAAAACCGGTGATAATTTTTGCAGTTCCGCTCATTCTTGAGAAAATTTACAGAGCAAAGATAATGCCTGTTCTTGAATCGGCAAAAATGAAAATATTGATGAAAATACCTGGACTTAAAAATCTTATAATAAAAAAGATCGGCCGCAGTATAAACGAGGCATTCGGCGGAAATCACTATGAAATTATTGTGGGTGGAGCCGCTTTCAATCCTGAGATAGAGGAATTTTTCATGAAAGCGGGTGTCAGAGTCACTGTCGGATACGGAATGACAGAATGCGGGCCGCTGATCAGCTATCGTGATTATTACAAGGGAAGGCCTGTAGGCAGTTGCGGAAAGGTGATAAATTACCTTGATATTAAAATTGACAGCCCTGATGAACACGGCGTAGGAGAGATCTGCGTAAAAGGTGAGAACATCATGGACGGTTACTACAAAATGGATGAACAGACCGCTGAAGCCATTGACAGTGAAGGGTGGCTCCATACCGGAGATCTTGCATATATTGACAGTGAAGGATTCATTTTCATATCGGGCAGGTCAAAGAACATGATACTTTCCTCATCAGGTCAGAACATTTATCCTGAAGAGATCGAAGCAAAGATAAATTTCATGGCTTATGTGGCTGAATCGCTTGTTCTTGATTCCGGAAACGGAAAGCTTGTCGCCTATGTCTATCCGGATAAGGAAAAGATGTCAGCAAACAACATTACTGAAGAAATGGTTGCGGAAATAATGAAAGAGAACAGAGTTAAGCTCAATGAAGTTCTTCCTCTATTTGCAAAAGTGACCGATATCAGGTTATACCCCGAGGAATTTGAAAAGACATCCACTAAAAAGATCAAAAGACGGCTTTACACATCTTTAGTGAAATAGATCCACTCTTTTTTGATTTTTTCTGAAATAAAACTACTATCACCGGTGTTTATAAGTCAGTTTTTTTGTAATGATGGAGGAATGTTCATGGAATTCAGTCAGCTTAATGAAAGGATCAGGGAGCAGGCGATCGCAGTTAATACTTTGAGAGCAGAGATCTCGAAGGTGATCGTGGGTCAGCAGGACATGGTCGATTCTCTTATCATGGGGATGATAGGTGAAGGGCATATTCTCCTTGAAGGTGTTCCCGGGCTTGCAAAAACTACGGCAGTAAAAGCATTTGCAGATGCCACAGACCTTGAATTTAAAAGGATCCAGTTCACTCCCGATCTTCTTCCGGCAGACATCATCGGAAGCAGAATATTTAATATGAATGACCGTAATTTCGAAATAAAAAAGGGAGTTATCTTTTCAAATGTGATCCTTGCCGATGAGATAAACAGATCTCCCGCAAAAGTTCAGTCGGCACTGCTTGAAGCGATGCAGGAAAGACAGGTGACAATAGGTGACACGACTTTCAAACTTCCCGACCCTTTCATTGTTCTTGCAACACAGAATCCTCTTGAACAGGAGGGGACATATCCTCTTCCTGAAGCACAGGTGGACAGATTCATGTTTAAAGTGCTCATTGATTATCCTTCAAAAGACGAAGAGCTTAAGATCGTTGAAAGATTTGAAAAAAATGAACTCCTTCAGAAACTGAACAGAGTTATCGGGAACGGTGAAATAAAGAAGTGGCAGGAAACAGTTAAAGCGATATATACCGATGAAAGAATAAAAAAATATGTAATTTCAATAGTTTTTGAAACAAGGGAACCCAAGGACAAATCCGTTTCCCAACTCATTGATGTCGGAGCAAGCCCGAGAGCGAGCATCTTTCTTATCCTTGCCGGAAGAATTAGAGCTTTCATGGAGGGAAGAAATTTTGTAACTCCTGAAGATATCAAGGAAGTTGCATATCCGGTGCTTCGACACAGAATTATTCCGTCGTTCGAAGCGGAAGCGGAAAAAATATCGACAGACAGGATAATCGGTGAACTTTTGAACAGGGTTGAGGTTCCTTAATATCCATGCTCAATGAAGAACTTTTTAAAAAGATAAGATATATCGAGCTCAATGTAAAAAAGAAAGTCGATAACTACCTTCAGGGGTCATACCACACCCTTTTCAAAGGGCAGGGGCTTGAATTCCAGGAAGTTCGCGAATACACCGAAAATGACGATGCCCGGCTCATCGACTGGAATGTTACGGCAAGAACAGGAAAGCCGTTCGTCAAAGTTTTCAGAGAGGAAAGAGAGCTTACAGTCATGATCGCAGCAGACATCTCCGGCTCGACTCTTTATGGAAAAAGTTCAGGATTAAGAGAGGTTATGGCAACAAT
Organism: bacterium; assembly: GCA_017997475.1. Taxonomy (GTDB): domain Bacteria; phylum UBP6; class UBA1177; order UBA1177; family UBA1177; genus JAGOEX01. The sequence continues at coordinate 1,682 of JAGOEX010000094.1, read as the reverse complement.
TGCCGCTGCGATATCTTTCAGTGCGATAAAAAATTCTGACAAGGTCGGACTCCTTCTTTTTTCAGACCGCATCGAAGAATATATTCCTCCAAGAAGGGGGAGAAACCATCTTCTGACTGTTATCAGAGCACTGCTGACCGCCACTCCCAAAGGAAGAAAGACAGACCCGGAGGTCCCTTTTAAATTTCTGAATAAAGTTATGAAAAGGAAGACGCTCACATTTTTTCTTTCAGACATGATGTTTGATAAGTTGCCGGAATCTTTGAATATAACTGCTTCAAAACACGAAATTGTCCCTGTCGGAGTGATCGATGAGACAATATTTACTCCTCTTGTCCAGGGTGCTGTAAAGGTCCTTGACCCTGAAACGGGTGAGACATCCATTCTTGATCTGAGCATTCCGGGACTCAACGACATGACGAAATTCATTGCGGCACATGAAGCTGGCTTTAAAAGAAAAGGGATAAGACCAGTCTGGATTATGAACCGTGAGAATTTTATGGATGAACTTGTCAATGAATTCAAGAAGTTAAGCAGCGTGAGAAAAAAATGAGAAAAGCGGCGTTGTTAATATTGCTCCTTTTTTCACAGATAGTTTTCTGTGAAGATCTAAAGACCGAAGTGTCAAAAGAGAGTGTATATTTAGGGGAAGTTTTCACCCTCAAAGCTGGTACTTTAGCAAAAGAGAACATGACTGCAGTTTTTGCAGGTGAGACAAAAGATGTCGCTATCCTTGGGGTTGAGAAAGGTGATGACGGCAATGTCATAATTAAAATGATAACTCTTGTCAGCGGTGAACTGACAGTTCCGCAAATAGATCTCACTATAGACGGGAATGTGTTTAATATTGGGCAGTTCAAAGTTTCGTCAATGAACCGTACTGCTGAAAATGACATGAACCTGCGGGACATAAAAGATACTGTTAAAATAATGGAAAAGGATTATACACTTCTTTATGTTCTTGCTTTTCTTCTTGCGATTGCCGCACTTATATTCCTGTTCTTAAAGCTCAGAAAAAGATTTGCAAAAAAAGAGAGCTCAATCACTCAAAAAGTTGAGCCGTCTGAAGTTGCGGCAAAGTTCATCAAAGAGGCAAAGGCAAAAAGGGAATCGGGTGATAATGAAGCGTTCGTTGATCTTTCAACGCTGGGGCTTAAAACATACATGTCATTGATAAGTGACTTAAATTATACGGAAATGACCACATCGGAAGTGAAAAGGGCTTTAAAGAAGGACAAATTGTTTTCCGCCGCTACAGATGTAATTGTCGGAATACTTAAGCTTGGTGACAGATTTAAGTTCGCTGATGATACACTGTCTGAAAGTGACTTTGACAGGATCATTGACGGATTTGCGGGAACCGTAAGAGAAACTGAAAAAGGAAGGGTTGTAAAAAATGATGCTGCTTGATCCGCTATGGCTTCTGCTGATTATTCCGGCATTAATTATCACAGCGTTCCAGTTGAGGATAAAGGGGTCCGGGTCATCGATATTCTATAATAATTTTAAAGCCGGCAGAAAAAAAGCATCCGGAATTTATTTTCTCCCTAATATTATTGATCTTCTGGCTGTAATTATGGCAGTTCTCGCTCTTGCAAGACCTGTTTCTCTCGAAAAGACGGTGACTCCGCCGGTTGAAGGGAAGGATATAATGGTCGTACTTGATGTGAGCGGTTCGATGG
>JAGOEX010000093.1 GCA_017997475.1 bacterium | reverse complement strand
GATATAGTTGAATGTATTTTTTAACGGAGGGACAATGAGCATCAACCTCGTAACTGAGATAGTTTCCAGCAGATTTTTAAACAACGATACTTTTCTTCTTGAAGTTGCATTCGGCGAAAAGCCGGTTCCCGGTCAGTTTGTCATGCTGAGCATGGTGGATGGAAGGACTGATCCTTTTCTTCCAAGACCGATTTCGGTTTTTGACTGGAATGACGGGGTTTTATCTCTTCTGATAAAAATTGTCGGGCGCGGAACTGAGCTTCTTTCAAGAGTGAGAGTTGGCGAAAAACTTAGAGTTGTCGGGCATTTAGGCAACAGTTTCCCTGACACGGATGGAACTGTTTATTATGTCGGCGGCGGCATCGGTGTTGCACCTTTGCTTTATGCGGCAAAGAACTCAAAAGCAAAAAACAAAGTGTTCTTTTTAGGTTTTAAGAATGATGAAGCGGTAATAGCTTTAGAATTTTTTGAAAAATACGGTCGTGTGATTCTCTGTACTGATGACGGAAGCTGCGGAATAAAGGGCTATCCCCATCAGCAGCTTGAAAAAATGCTGAATAATGAAAAAACACCTGATCTGATATGCACCTGCGGACCGGAAATAATGATGGAGAGCGTTCACAGAACTGCTTCAGTTTATAAAGAGATAAAAATTTATCATTCACTCGAAGCAAGAATGGGTTGCGGAATCGGTGCCTGTCTTGGCTGCAGAGTTGAAACAAAAGGGGGAAATTATCTTGTCTGTAAAGACGGACCGGTGTTTAACGGATACGATATTTTTTAATCTATGACAATTAAGAAAAAAAGATTTTCACTCACAAATCAGATATTTTTTGCTCTTATCGCCGGAGCACTTACAGGGGTCATTCTCAACATTGTTTCGGCAGGACAACATAGCGGATTTATTAACAATTGGCTTATTTCCGGTCTTTTTGAAATTGTCGGAAAAATGTTCATTTCAGCAATTCGGATGCTTGTTGTTCCACTTGTTCTGACGAGCTTAATCTGCGGAGCGGCAGGGATAAATGACATAAAAAAACTTGGCCGGGTCGGTGGAAAAACCCTCGTATTTTATCTTTCCACAACTGCAATTGCCGTTACCATTGCTTTGATCGTTTCATATATCATCGACCCCGGAATCGGCTTTCAAACAGAGATTCAGGTGGCAGAAAAGATTGAAACACCGGTTCTTTCAATTGCCCAGACGATATATTCAATTGTTCCTGTCAACCCTTTTGCCGCTTTTTCAGAAGGGAACATGCTTCAGGTGATATTTTTCGCTCTTGTTTTCGGTTTTTCGATGGCGGCTCTGGGTGAAAAAGTTCAGAATGTGAGAACTCTGATCGAGCAGTTAAATGAGATAGTTATGAAAATGATCATGGTCGTGATGGCAACTGCCCCTTTCGGAGTTTTCGCCCTTGTCGCCAATGTTTTTGCAAAGGAGGGCTTTTCAGCATTTGTTCCGCTGATTAAATATATAATCTGTGTGACTGTGGCACTTTTGATCCAGTTTTCAGTTACTTACGGACTTGCATTGAAAATATTCGCCCGTCTTTCACTAATTACTTTTATAAAAAAATTCTATTCCACAATGCTTGTCGCTTTTTCAACTGCTTCAAGCAACGCAACCCTTCCTGTCACAATGGAAACTGCTGAAAAGGAAATGGGAGTTTCAAATAAGATCGCATCATTCACTCTGCCGCTTGGAGCAACTGTCAATATGGATGGAACTGCGATAATGCAGGGTTGTGCCGTTGTTTTCATTTCTCAGGTTTACGGCATTGATCTTTCTTTGACGGCACTTTTAACTGTTGTCCTTACTGCAACGATCGCAAGCATCGGAACAGCGGGCGTTCCAAGTGTCGGGCTGATAACGCTCTCGATGGTCCTCACTCAGGCGGGACTGCCGGTTGAAGGAATCGCCCTCATAATGGGAATCGACAGAATACTCGACATGATGAGAACCGCCGTAAACATCTCAGGTGACACCGTCGTAACGCTCATCGTCGCCAAAAGTGAAGGGGAACTCGACGAATCGGTCTTTAATCAGTAAAACAGCTGAATCCCGCAAAAAGTGTCGGATTTTAACACTTTTATCATGTAAAAAGTGCTGGATTTTACATTTTTATCTTGCAAAAAGTGTAGTTTTGACACATTATTTACATGCAAAAAGTGTAAAAGAGGTTAAAAATGAAAAGATTTATTTTACAGAAACTGATCGAATGGAAAGAGCGGAACGGAAGAAAACCGCTGTTGCTAAGAGGCGCCAGACAGGTTGGAAAAACATGGATATTGCAACATTTCGGTGAAAATTATTTTCCCGGAGTTCATTACCTGAACTTTGAAAAAGATAAAAACCTCAACTCACTTTTTTCAAACTCGCTTGATCCTGAAACAATTTTAAATAATTATGAGCTGGTTTATAACACTACTGTCAATGAGAGTGATCTGATAATTTTTGATGAAGTTCAGGAATCACCGAATGCCCTCACTTCTTTAAAATATTTTGCTGAACTTAAACCTAGCCAGCCCGTTTGCGCCGCCGGATCAAATATCGGGATTGTCTCTTCAACGGCAGGATTTCCTGTTGGGAAAGTTGAAGATATCATTATGTATCCCATGAATTTTTCTGAGTTCCTGCAAGCCATACAACCTGAGCTTGCTCAATTCATAAAAGAAAAAAAGGATTTTTTGCCAATTCCTGAAATTCTTCACAAAAAACTTATTGATCTTTTTCTTCATTTTTATGTAACAGGAGGACTTCCTGAAGCTGTATCAGAGTTTGTCAACAACAGGGAAAACACAAAAACCGCATTTGAAAAGACCCGTATGATCCATGAACGGCTCATTTTTAATTTCGTGTCTGATTTTGCTAAACATGCAGGGGCAGTAAATGCAGGTCACATCCATTCTGTTTTTGATCATGTTCCGCAGTATTTAAGCACCGCTGTTGATAATTCCATTCAGCGGTTCAAGTTCAAGGATGTCATTCCCGGAAAAACGAGGTATGCAGATCTTGAAGGTCCGATTGACTGGCTTATAAATTCAGGTCTTCTGTACCGGATCAATATTGTCGAAAAATCGGAGACACCTCTTATAAGCTACCGCAAACACAACATATTTAAGCTCGCATTGTTTGACACAGGACTTCTTCACACAATGCTGAATATTTCGTTTTCACAGATCATTCAGCAGAATTATGGCTCTTTTAAAGGATATATCGCTGAAAATTTTGTCGCCGGCTCACTTGTTTCAAGCCGTTTCTCACCACTTTTTTCATGGCAGCGCCGCCAGTCTGAAATTGAATTTCTAATTCAGCACGAAGGGAATATCATTCCGGTTGAAGTTAAGTCCGGCTCAAGAACAAAAGCAAAAAGCTTGTCAGTTTATTCAGAAATGTATTCACCGGAAATTAAAGTGATCGTAAGTTTAAAAAACATCGAACTTACTAACGGAAAAACCCTTCACATTCCACTTTATCTCATTGATAACCTGCCGGATTATCTGGGGAAGTTGATTGATTAACCGTTTTGTTATGGAGATTAAAACTCTAAAGTCGTTTCATAATCATCGTAAACTACTTTTATCTTTTCGACTTTTGTGAGATCCTGAGATTCATTTGAATATTCAACAGTCATTTTTTTTGGACAGACACATGTAACATTTTCATTTGGCCAGATGTCTTTTGACTTTGGATAAAGAATAAGCTGAGTTATGTCAGATGCATCAGCTTCAATTTCATATCCATGTTCAAAGCCTTCACAGGCAACCATCGACTGATAATAGAAACTTATTTTGTTTGCAGTTTTTTCAATCAGTATTACGGCACGATCTAGTTCTTCCTCAACAAGATCTGAGTCATCTGTTTCATCATCAGGCATAACCATTTCATCCGATTCTTCAGTGATTTCGACTTTCGGCTGAATAACATTTTTTGGCTGAAGATTTGTCAGACATTCACTCATCTCAGCTTTTTCAAATGAATCTTCTCCACATGAAACAAGGAAAAAAACAAGAACGGTAAAAATTACAACTTTCATCATAACACCCCTTAAACAAGTGCAAAAACGATTCTTTAGTAACGAAACATTGTTAATTTTATCAAAAAAAAAAAAATGCAAATGCTGATTAAAAAAATAACATTAAAAACATTTTTATCATGCAAAAAGTGTGGAATCGAACGGAAAAACCCACTACAAATCTTTAAGAAATTGGTGGGCCTGGATCATTTAACTACATGAAATAAGCAGATAAATTGCACAGTATTGAAAATTCGTTATAAAAACTTGAAATTTCAAGTTTGATGATTATTGTTAGTATAGTCAATTACTTGGAGGGTGACAATGTTACATAGGACTGAACATCTTGAACAGTTAAGAAAGTTGACTCAACAGTTTCCTGTGACTGCAATTCTCGGTTCAAGGCAGTGCGGAAAGACCACTCTTGCCCGTGCAATGGGGGGCGATCATTATTTTGATCTTGAAAATCCAAGAGACATGGAGCGACTTTCACAGCCGCAACTTGCTCTTGAATCTTTGAAAGGGCTTATTGTAATTGATGAGGTACAGCGGTTTCCCGATTTATTTCCTTTGATCCGTTTTCTTGTTGACACGAATAAAAATCAGAAATATCTGATACTTGGGTCTGCTTCAAGAGACCTGATCTCACAAAGTTCAGAATCTCTTGCAGGTAGAATCGGGTATATGTACCTTGGCGGTTTTTCAATAAATGAAACGGGAGGCGAAAATTGGCGGACACTTCTGCTTAGAGGTGGCTATCCCCGTTCTTTTCTTGCCGGGAATAATGAACAGTCATACGAATGGCGACAGCAGTATATAACAACTTTTCTTGAAAGAGACATTCCGGCTTTAGGCATTTCAATTCCATCTCTGACTCTTCGCCGTTTCTGGATAATGCTCTCACATTATCATGGACAGATATTGAATTATTCTGAACTTGCCCGTTCTTTTGGAATATCTGATTCTACGGTGAAAAGATATATTGATATTCTTTGCGGAACTTTTATGGTCAGGCTTCTTATGCCGTGGCATGTAAATATTTCAAAACGCCTTGTTAAAGCTCCGAAACTTTATATCCGTGACAGCGGTATTTTCCATACTCTTCAATCAATAACTTCTGATGAAGAGCTTCTTGCAAATCCCAAAAAAGGTGCTTCGTGGGAAGGTTTTGCTCTTGAAGAAATTGTCCGTACTCTCAAAAAGTCTGAAAATGAAGTGTTTTTCTATGCAACTCACAGCGGGGCTGAAATAGATCTTTTCTGGATGAACCGCGGGAAAAATTACGGAGCAGAATTCAAATTCGGCGATGCACCGTCCATAACCCGTTCAATGGGATCGTGCATAAATGATCTGAATCTGGAAAAACTTTTTGTAGTATATCCGGGAGATAAGCAGTATTCTCTAAGTGAAAAAATAGAAGTTGTTCCCCTTGGAAATTTTTTTACTGTTTTATCAAAGAACGAGCCGAAGTGATTAATAAATTTGTTTTTTAAGGAGATATCATGAGGTTAATTATCATTTTTTTCATTTTTTTATTACTTTTGAGTTGCAGTGACGGAAAATCGAATACAAACGATGAAGATCAATTTGTGAACGATGATGTCTCAGCCGATGAACTTTCACAAGTTGATGATGAAAAGATTGATGAAACTGAGAACGATTCTGATGCTGATGATGTTGAAGATGCCGCCACCTGCGAACACGGTGCTGTGAGAAACTGTGTCGATTTTGAATCATTTGAACGATGTGTCACCGGTTCGTGGACAACAATTTCACTCAAACATAAAGGTTTAGAGTGGTCGTGTATAAGAGCAGGGTGTGAAGAAAGTTTGGGCGAGAGATTGCCTAAAATACAGGAGCTTAGAACTCTTATTCAGAACTGCCCGGAAGTGGAATATCCAAAGCCGGAGGGACTGGACTCATGGTGTGAGGTTGAAAAACTTTGTGTCGGATGCAATTATGATAAAAGTGGGAAATATAGTGTGTTTCTGGACACAGGTTGGCTCCGTTCTTCCTCGGTAACTGAAATTGATAACCAGAATCCGGTAATTTGTTTGAACTTCAGCAATGCAGGAATGGATATTTGTTATCTGACGGAAAAGCGCGATGCCAGGTGCGTGAGATAATTACTATTTTTTTAAAAAACAATACTGATAACCTTTGGATTGTTTGATTAAATCGGCTGTCGCTACAAATCTTTAAGAAATTCGTGTGCCTGAATCATTCTGACATCTTCTTTCATTTTGTTCATTTTGAGATTATGGACAATCTGATATTTTTTTACTGATTCATCAAAGAACGAGCCGAAGTGAAATAGATTTTTTGAAAAATTGTCGTCACTGAGCTTGACTTCTATCATCTGCAAAACTGATCCGTCAACCACTGTGAGAAAGTCAACTTCCCGTTTTTCCTTGTCTTTTATGAAATGAAGAGAGGTTTTACACCCCTGTGTATCTTCAAGAAAATGGAGTTTTTTAATGAGAGCACAAGCAACAGCGTTTTCAAGAACGGCTGCTTCACCGTTTTCGACTGAACCGGTGTCATAAAAATAATACTTCGGCTCTTTGAGAATGGCTCTGGCAATATTTTTATGATAAGGTCGCACAGGAAAAATGACAAACAGTTTTTCAAGGATCTCAAGCCAGAATTTCACTGTCGGAACAGAAACCTGGAGATCGCCTGCAAGAGAACTGTATGAAACAGTTGAACCCACCTGATTTTTCAAAAGTTCGACCATTATCTCAATTCCTTTTATTTCACGCACTTTTTCAAGATCGAGCAGATCCTGTCTGATTATCACATCTGTGTGCTGACGGCGCCACCTTTTTGCATAACTTTCACTCCCTTTTAAAAATGGTTCAGGAAATCCGCCGAGTTTCATTATGTTCTCAAGCGCCTCTTTTGAATCCATGAATAACGATGCCTCTGAAACATCAACCGGATGAAGGCGGTAATAAAAATGTCTTCCAGCAAGTGACTCCCCCCCTTTTTTGAAAGTGTCCATCCTTGCTGAACCGGTAACAAGAAGAGCTGGATTCACCCCTTCCTTGTCATAAACTCCCTTTATCCAGGATTTCCAGTTCTTCATTTTGTGAAGCTCATCAAAAATAACAAGCTCGCGATCTCTGTCCCACTCTTTTTTCGAGATAATTTCTCTGTCTTCTGAAACATCAAAGTTTAAATAGGCGAAGTTCGTGCCAACTTGTTTAGACAGTGTCGTTTTGCCTACCTGTCTTGGTCCTGACAGAAGAACAACTTTTGATTTAAGGTCCTTTAAAACAAAGGGTTCAAGGTATCTTTTCATTCTGTTCTCCACAATGAAAATACCCGACTATTTTAAAGCACACTTTAAATAAGTCAAGACTATTTTAAACTTTACTTTAAAATAGTCGGACAAAAACGCTTCTTGACAACAAATCCTGAATATGTGAATACTCGGCGATCATCTTTAAAAATTCTCTGTTCTTGATATTTCATCAACTCTTTATATAATCCTTTTTCAGCAGTGTGTGTTTTTACATATTTTTTCCGGAGGACATAATGAAAAAGCTTTTAATTCTTCTTGCTGTATCGGTTTCATTTGTTTTATTTTCTTCCTGTACTGTTGAAGATGACGAAGGAACAGATAACGAAAATGTTGTAGGTGATGAAAACAACTCAAAAGATGACAGCAATACAAAAAACGATTCAGACACAGTTGATAACAAAGATGATTCCGCGACTGAATCCGACAATGAAAAAACCGATGAAGGGGGAATGTATATTGAATGCACTCCCGGAGAAACAAGAGAGTGTTACGAAGGACCAAGCGGCTCAAAAGGGGTCGGAGCATGCAAGGCAGGGCTGTCAACCTGTGTCGTTGACGGAACTGACTGGAGCGAATGTGTCGGTCAGGTAACTCCGGGACCAGAAATATGCGGAGACGGAATAGATCAGGACTGCGACGGAAGTGACATGACAGCGGAAACCGCCATTGATATTGACGGTGACGGCTACACATATTGTGATGGCGACTGCTGTGAAACTTCATGGGACTGCAGAGGTGAACCGGACAAGATAAACCCGGGATCTTATGAATTTGATGACAATATGATCGATGACAACTGCAACGGCGAAGTGGATGAATTGACAATATGTGACGAAGGACTTGCGCTCGCAGTTAATGATTACCCTGGAAACGCCGAAAAGCTTGCAAAAGGAATGGGGGTATGCACAGGGCTTATTTCTGCTGAACTTTCGCTTGCAGGAGATCCTGTTCCGGAACTGATAGCAGATGAGCAGTGCGGAGGCAACGACGGAACAAGCTATACAAAAGCAAATCGGGAAAGTCTCACAATGCCTTATTATGACAACAAATATAAGACATTCGCCGTAGAACCTAAATTCGGCAGTGCGATGATGCCTCTTGAGGGAGTTGCTCTTTCCATTCTTTCAACTGCTGACTGGGATCTTCCCACACAGGATGCGGCATGTGCAACCCTTGATGCCGGTGACATGAAAACTTCAAGTAAAATACCTGAAGACTGGATAAATATGATGCCGGGATGCGAAATTCCCAAAGCACCTTCATGCGGAGGACAGCCGCCTCAGAGCGGACTCACCAATCAGTGTCAGGGGAAATCGATTCCTTCTGTCCAGGATCCGATAATGCTGACACTTAAACTGAAAGTGCCTTCAAATGCAAGAGCTTTTGAATTCAACCTTTTCTTTATGTCGATCGAATATCCGACAACGGTATGCAGCTCGGAAAATTACAATGATTTCTTTATCGCCCTTATAGATTCAACATATAATTCAAAAAACCCGGATGCTGAGTTTCAAAACCCTTATGACAAAAACCTTGCAAAGGATGAACTCGGAAATCCTGTCGGAGTTGACCTTGCGCCTGCCGGTCTTTTCAAGGCCTGTCACCCAAGTTGCGGCGGAGCACTTTCAAACACGAACCCCTACGGATTCTGTGAAGGTGACCAGATACTTGCAGGAACCGGTTTTGAAGCAAAAACCGTTATGGGAATGTGTAGTGGAAGCGGTGGAACCGGCTGGCTCAAAACAACCGGAAATGTTGAACCGAATGAAGAAATAACTCTCCGCCTTGCACTCTGGGAACAGGGAAGTGTCGCATACGGGCCGGATCACTCTTGGGATTCAACAGTTGTTCTTGACGGATTCAAATGGCTTCCATTACCCGGCAAACCGGGAACTCAGGAAAAGTAATTTAAGAAAATCTTCACCCCCCTATTTTTGAAAGAGAGGGGTCAGGGGGTGAGTTATTTGGAATTCTATTCTGTCAATGATGAAATAACCTGAACTTTTTTCCTTAATATCAAGCGGCTGAATTTTTATTATGTTCATCCCCTTTTTAAAATCCATTGCAAACTCAGTTTCTGACAATTTGTTCTCAACGCCTGAAAAATTAACAACACTGGAAAATCTGCCGGTTGACACTCTGAACTTTGCTCCAGCCGGAGTTTTTGCATGATGTATCCTGACAATATATCTCCCCTCTTTCTCAAAATACTGTCCGAATGAATAGTGTTCAGAATTATCAATAAATCTGCAGAAAAAGAATTTTTTTCCGGAAATAAGTTCCGGTTCAAGCTCAAAGCCGGCATATTTATCTATATATTTCCATGCAGGATAAGCATTGCAGTAATCAGGGCTTCCGCTTAACGGCCACTCCTTGTCCTCAAGTTCGACACTCATTATGTCCGGTAACTCCTCTTTTTTCAGCTCAATGATGTCGGGAAGCCTTTCTTCAAACCACTCTTTGTTGAAATTGACAAGATATGCGCTCTTTTCAGGATAGTGGTTCATAAGGCGGCGATTCTGAAACGGCCCCAGATCGCGGGCAAAGATCAGATCGTTGCTGTCAATGTCATGTATGTTCATGGTTGCCATCCCTGAGCTGTAAAAACTGTGAGGATTTATGAAAATCAACCCTTTTTTGATATTTTTTTCTTCCAGTGCTTTATAAAGAAGCGGGTCAGCTCCCCAGAAAGCAAGACGGTGCGGCTTAAAAAATGCAGGAGCGGCTATCACAAACTGGAATATGATCCCGGCGATTAAAAATGCTG
>JAGOEX010000092.1 GCA_017997475.1 bacterium | reverse complement strand
CATCAGATAAAGCTTTTCGTGGTCCCAGTCAGAAAACGATTCAAGTGCCGGCAGCATTATTCCAAGTGCCTGCAACGAATTCACCTTATCTGTCTTCATCTTTTTATGTTCGTACAGTTCTGCAATATATTCAGGAAGTTCATCAATGAAATCAAGCTGTGGCGGAATATCTGAAAAATATTCCGTTCTTTTGTGAAGTCCTTCCGCAATGACATCAAAATTGACATCATCCCTTTTAACAGTTTTTTTAATGAACGGCATTGCGTGCTGAAGAAACTCTTCGTGCGACATCGCCCTTATATATTCACTGTTGAGCCACCTTAGCTTTGCTTCATCAAATATTGCAGGAGATTTGCTTATTCCGCTAATGTCAAAAGCATTTATCAATTCAGGAATAGTGAACTTTTCCTGATCTGTCCCCGGATTCCAGCCAAGAAGTGCGACATAGTTCAAAAGTGCCTCTTTAAGACACCCTTTTTCAATGAAATCGGCATAACTTGCATCGCCGTCCCTTTTTGAAAGCTTTCTCTGCGCATCTCTCATTACTGGAGAAACATGGACATAAAACGGCTTCTCCCAGCCGAAAGCTTCGTAAAGAAGATTGTATTTCGGTGTTGAGATAAGATATTCGCTCCCCCTTACAACATGGGTTATCCCCATAAGGTGATCATCAACGACATTTGCAAAGTTGTATGTCGGATAACCATCTGATTTCATTAAAATAAGATCATCCATGGTGGAATTTTCTATTGTGATGTCGCCATATACTTCATCGTGAAATGAAGTTGTTCCGGTCAACGGCATTTTCTGCCTTACAACGAACGGGACTTTGTTTTCAAGATTCTTTTTTATTTCTTCTTCACCCAGATCAAGACAATGTCTGTCATATCTTGTCTGTGTCCCTTTGGCTTCGCATTCAGCCCTTAATGCATCGAGTCGTTCTTTTGTGCAGAAACAGCGGTATGCATGACCTTTTTCAATTAACTCCAGAGCACATTTTTCATATATTCCTGAAGACATTCTTTCGCTCTGAACATAAGGACCGCAATCTCCGCCTACATCGGGGCCTTCATCATGGTTGAGCCCTGTTTCGGCAAGAGTTCTGTAAATTATATCGACAGCACCCTCTATTTTTCTTTCCTGATCGGTGTCTTCAATTCTCAGAATAAATGTGCCGTTATTCTTCCTTGCGATCAGCCATGCATAAAGAGCGGTCCTCAAGTTGCCGACATGCATGTATCCGGTGGGACTTGGGGCAAATCTTGTTCTTACTTTCTCAAATTTCATCAATGTCATTCTCCATCGGGTCTTCTTTCTGTTTAAGAGGTCTTATAAAAAGGTATATGTTCAGCCCCATGGCCGCGATCAGCATTATAAAAAAGATCAGAGCGGCATAATCACTCCCCGGCTCAAGCCCGGCTTCGATCAGGATCCCGTCTTCATCCATTTCTATCATGAACGACCTTGCAAAGAAATTCCTCATCCTTGCGGCGTTTGAATTTGTCTTGAACTTGTATGCACGCCCTCTTACAGTTTTATACTGCGGGCCTTTAGATTCACCGTCATTCTTTTCGTTTATAATGAACTTTGACGAACCGGTAAGATAGTAGAGAATGTATTCTGTTCCGGTGATTCCTCTCTGGATAGCACCGCCCTGTACCGAAGTTATCCCTTTGACCTGAACAAAGTCACCGTCATCGACCTTTTCAAAATTCGCCTTGTCTATATCCATGGCATCTTTAAGGTCTATCGCTTCCGAACCTGAAAAGAAATAGACAACTTCGCCAAAGAAAGAATATATTCCGAAAAGAAGCACCGCAGAAGCCAGAAAAAATGTGACGGTGTTCTTCCTGCCGATGTAGAACGATATCTTTTTCAATCACTCCTCCTTTTTTAAAAGTGTCACTGCCATTGCGACTATCCCTTCGCCTCTTCCTGTGAAACCGAGCTTTTCAGTCGTTTTTCCCTTGACCATTATTCTGTCAGTTCCGATACCTGTTATCTTTGAAATCTGCTCTCTGATAAGTTCGCGGTAAAGCGATATTTTCGGTGTCTCACATATTACAGTCACATCAATATTTTCTATCAACCAGTTATTATCATTAAGTTTCCTAACAACATTCTCTAAGAGCAGAGTACTCCGAATATTCTTAAATTCCGGATCTTTGTCAGGAAAGAGTTCGCCGATATCTCCGAGCGCACTTGCACCCAGAAGTGCATCTATCACCGCATGGATAAGCACATCCGCATCGCTGTGACCTGCAAGACCGGTGTGGTCGATCTTCACTCCGCCAAGATAAAGTTCGCGGCCCTCTTCAAACCTGTGCACATCAAAACCCTGTCCGACTCTAAAGATCATATTATCCCCACTGTCGAAAAGAAAAGCTGCATGGCTACATAAAAACCTGTGAAAACATATGCCTTTCTTCCGTTGAAATTATTAAGTGCCATCCCCCCTTTATGGACAAGGAAAACTCTCCAGAAAAAGCCGGCGATGTTACCTATGACCGGAAAAATGCTGAAAAGACCTGTGACCATTATGAAACTGCTCATTCTGTAGAAATGGGTCAGCCGGGTCTTTGAACCGAGCATTACGCTGCCAAGATGCAGGATGAAAGCTGTAACGACTATCGACATGAAGGGTGTAAGAACAAGGTGGGAAAAAAGCGAGCCACCGTCGGGATACATCTGGTCATATATCATTCTGAGCTTGTTCTCGTCTGCAAATATTGATGCCCCCAGATCTCCCATTTTAAGGAATGTGTCCCGGAATGTCGCAAAATCGGGGAAATAGGACTGGAACAGTTTAAGTACCCAGAATGTCTGGAAAAGCACTGTCAGAAAAGCAAGGATTATCCCGTATATCGGCATCAATCCCGGATTGGCCGCATGTTTCATGTCCTTGAAAAATTTTTCAGGGCTTGTGGCTATCTCTTTTGTGGTTTTTATGAATGCTTCCGCAAAACCGAGCTCGTGCCATCTGTCCCACGGAGTCCCTTTGAAGAAACCTGCTTTTTTAACCTTCTTCATCTCCCCGAAAGGATTGAAGAAACCGTTCTCGTCCTCGATCTTTTTCTTTGATGATTCTACATCGCGTTCGAGTTTAAGTTCACGGGCGGTCTTTATAACTCTATTCTCTTCATCCTTCAAAGGATCGCCAATGAAAACAAGAGAATTACATTTCGGACACATAACAGTTCCCGGAACATTTACAGAAATTACTTTTTTACAACTTGGACATTCGGTGATCATCGCTCACTCCAAAAAAAACGGCTTACTGTATACCATAATTGTTTAAATTGAGCAAGATTGATATATTTATTTTTTTTTAGATCATTCACCTTGATTTTAGATTTTATTATGAGTAGAGTTAGCCAGATTTTTGGTACTTATTCAGGAGGTTACTGTGTGTGGAATTGCCGGCGTATTTAATGTTGAAAATGGTGAAATTCTTGTGGCTGAAATACTTTTTGCAATTCAGCACCGCGGTCAGGAAAGCTGCGGCATTGCTTCAAAAAATGAATTCGGGAACATTTCAGGTTACAGAGGAATGGGACTGGTCAAGAATGTCCTTACCGAAAGCATCCTTGCAAAATATCAGGGAAAGATCGCAATCGGTCATGTCCGCTATCCGACAGCGGGAAGAAGTGACGAAACGAACAGTCAGCCCCATGTTATAGAACTTCCTGAAGGTCCGCATCTTGCCATTTGCAGTAACGGCGACATCATAAATTACTACGAACTGAGAACATGGCTTGAAAAAGAGTACGAGTTCACTTTCAAGAGCGATAACGACGGAGAGCTCATCGGCCGGCTGATCGCTTTCAATCTCATACACAGAAAAATGACCATCGAAAACGCCATCGTCGAAACTCAGAGCCAGTTGAAAGGGGCTTTTTCATCTATTGTGATCTACCGCGACCAGATGTTCGCATTCAGAGATCCTCATGCCTACAGGCCTTACATTCTCGGACATCTTCAGGGTGTAAGCGAAACAGGTGAATATTCATCAAACGGTGTTGTTCTTGCTTCAGAAAGCTGTGCATTCGGCATAGTGGGGGCAAAAATGATCCGCGAGCTCGAACCGGGTGAGATCATCAAGCTCGAAAAAGACAAGCCGATGAAAACGATAGCTGTCAACAGCAAAAACAAACAGCACTGCGTTTTTGAACTGATATATTTTTCCCGTCCCGACACGATCGTCTATGAAGAAAAGGTATATGCCGTCAGAAAAAAGATCGGTGCACGACTTGCTGAATATGACAAAGAGCTCGGGTTTGGTGAAGACACCGTCGTAATGGCAGTTCCCGATTCATCAAACTTTGTGGCATTAGGTTATGCCCACGGAAGCGGTCTTCAGTTTGATATGGGACTTTTGAGAAACCATTATGTAGGAAGAACTTTCACAAAACCCGACCAGAAACAGCGGGATGAAGGGGTAAGACATAAGTTCAATCCGCTTCCTGAATTTTTCAAAGGAAAAAAGGTCGTGCTTGTTGATGATTCTATTGTTCGCGGAACAACTTTAAGAAAGATCGTACGAATGATAAGAAGCGCCGGCGCAAAAGAGGTCCATGTCAGAATCGGTTCCCCCAGAGTGATCGGAAGCTGTTACTACGGAATTGACACTCCGACAAGAAAAGAGCTCATTGCGGCCATCAAGAACAATGATGAGATCTGCCAATTCCTTGAAGCGGAAACGCTCAGATATATTGAAGTGACCGACTTTGAAAAGATCCTTAAAAATTCTGACAATTTCTGTTTTGCCTGTTTCAATCTCAAATACGAATACAAACCTGAAGATTTTCACCAGAAAGTGAATTCGCCCGACAAAAGGTGTTGAAATGTCTGAAATGAAAGGCATCACAAAACTCCTTGAAGTAATGGCTGTGCTCCGTGGTGAAAACGGATGTCCGTGGGATAAAGAACAGTCAATACAGTCACTTAGACCATATATAATCGAAGAGGCATTTGAAACGGTTGAAGCCCTTGACGAATTTGACAGATCTATTCCTGAATCGGTCATTGAGCTTAAAAAAGAGCTCGGAGATCTTCTTCTTCAGGTTGTTTTCATTGCTCAGATGGCAGGTGAAGAGAACATTTTTGATTTCAATGACATTGCTGAAACTCTGACACATAAACTTATAAGCCGCCATCCCCATGTTTTCGGTGAAGATCATTGCAGAAACAGTGCTGAAGTGCTGACAAACTGGAATCTGATAAAAAGAAAAAAGGAAGAGAGGAAACATCTTCTTGACGGCATTCCAAGATCAATGCCTGCTGTACTGCTTGCGCAAAGATATGCTTCAAGAGCGGCAAGTGTCGGTTTTGACTGGGAAAAATGGGAAGATGTGACTGATAAGATAGAAGAGGAGCAGGCAGAACTCCTTGAAGCAGTTAAAGAAAATGATGCCGCACATATAGAGCATGAACTCGGAGACCTTCTTTTTGCTGTTATCAATCTTGGAAGAAAGCTCGGTGTTGACAATGAGAAAGCTTTAAAAATGTGTGCAGAAAGGTTTAAAGCACGGTTTGATAAAATGGAAGATCTGGACCCTTCTTTCATCGAAGGTGGAAGACCGGTTAAAGAACTTGAAGAACTCTGGCAGAAAGCTAAAAAGGAGCTTAAAAAAGATTGAAACTCTTTTGCGGAATCGACATCGGTTCAAGAACTGGCAAGATCGTTATCATCAATGATATTAAAGAGATAGTTTTTTCATCAACAATCGAGACAATAGCCGGCGCGACAAATACGATAAACAAACTTTCTAACTCCATTCCAGATGAAATTAAAAAAAATATCGTTTCAAAAGCTGTTACGGGATACGGAAGAGAGTCTGTTTTTGACCCTTCAACATTTACACTTACCGAGATCACGGCACACTATCTGGGAGTTATCTCACTACACCCTGAAACAAGAACCGTTATAGATATCGGCGGGCAGGACAGCAAGGTTATAACAATTGATAATGATTCAAGAATTAAAGACTTTGTAATGAATGACAGATGTGCCGCCGGCACTGGAAGATTTCTTGAGGTGATGTGCGGACGGATCGGTTTTGACCTTGAAAAGTTTGCTTTGCTTGACATTGAAGGAATTGAGTCGCAGAAAATAAACTCAACCTGCACAGTTTTTGCAGAAAGTGAAATCATTTCAATGATATCAAGAGATGTTCCTGACATCGTGATCGCATCCACTCTTGCTGAAATGGTGGCAAGGAACACTTATAATATGGCACGAAGAACTCATCCATCTGATCCTTTTTTCATGTCAGGCGGAGTTTCAAAGATAAAACCGGTGAAATTTCATCTTCAGAAACTTTTCAAATCGGATATACTTACAAGCGGTTTTTCGCAGATAATGGGGGCACTTGGAGCGGCAATTTTTGCAATGAATAAGACAGATAAAAAATGAAAAAGATCGTCATTGTCTCAATAATATTGATAATTTCACTCATTTTTCTCATCAAAGGGTGGGTTCATGAAATTGATGAAGACGGGACCAAAGAGATCGACCTTGTCAATGCGGCAGGTAAAAATGTGTGCATGAGCTGTATCGGACTTGCCGATGAGAACATTTTTGAAAAGCTTTTCGGGACAAGTGAGAAAAAAGACAATGAGTAGAAGGATATATCAGCTCATTTTCTTCATCATCCAGAACCCGTTCATCTCCAATTTTATGACCGGAAGACCTTACAACGGGCCTACAAAATCGTTCTGCGCTCCCGGACTTCACTGCTACAGTTGTCCTTCGATGGCTTTCGGATGTCCACTCGGCACAATTCAGTATGTAATAAAATATGCCGCAATGATTCCCTACTATACTCTCGGAACCCTTTCAGCAATCGGAGCTGTTTTCGGTTCTGCAAGTTGCGGATATGTCTGCCCTTTCGGACTTTTTCAGGAACTTCTTCACTCAATTTCACCATGGAAAAGTGACACTGCGAAACTTCCGCAACCGTTCAGATACATCAAATGGGGAAATCTCATTCTGCTGGTCATAATTGTCCCAGCATTCGGACTTGCTCAGGGATTTTGTGCATGGATATGCCCGTCAGGACTCATTATGGCAGGGCTTCCAATAATCGCGGCAAACGAAGGGATCAGAGCATCAGTCGGAATTACCTTTTACTGGAAACTGTTTCTCACCACAGTGTTCATCATCTTCATAATGAGAGAAAAACGGTTCTTCTGCCGATACATCTGCCCGCTTGGACTCATACTCGGATTCTTCAACAAAATCTCACTATATCAGATCAAACTTGATAAAAATAAGTGCGTCACCTGCCGCGCCTGCCAGAAATCATGCCCCATGGGACTCAAACTCCCCGAAGAGATCAATTCAATAGACTGCATCAAATGCGGCGAATGCGTTCCCGCCTGCCCCTCAAAATTCGGAGCACTCAGCAAAGGATTTGAAATTAAGAAAATTCCGTGATTTACTGATTATATAGCACATATTATCTTTGATAGATCACTTCACCGTAACTGAGAATGCTTTCAAGGAATCCGCTTTTATCTGAACCGGCTTCGAAAAGGACCGGCTCAATGTTTTCATCAATGTTTCTTCTGATTTTGTAAAGTCCTGCTTCTTTCTCTAAAAAACTGCCGTCAATCTTCTCAACAATTACAGCAACATCTATGTCGCTTTCCTCTTTATTTGTTCCTTTTGCATAAGAGCCGAAAAGAACAATTTTCAAAGGGTTGTATTTTTCTACAACAATCTCTGAAAATCTTCTCAATTTTTCTAAAACTTCTCTTTTATCCATTCGTACAACTCCTCTGTCTCATTAAGTATTTTTTCGATTCTGTCTTTGGTCAATTCTTTCAGCAAGGCTTCTTTATAACTCGGATATCTCGCTTCAATATTTAATGGCTCAAGATAATCGATCAAATCTTTCTGCCGATCAGAAAATTCACCATAAAAATCTCCCGCTTTTGCCAGTTTCAAAAGATTATGTGTGTATTGTGGTGTTTCATTTTTTCTTGAAACAAAATAACCCTTAAATATTTTTTCAATGACCTGATGACACATAAATCCGACATAAAGATACCTTTTTGTCTTTAACATTGCTTTTGCTGTCTCGAGATCATATTCAGCAAGTTCCTTCCAATATTCAATGATCTCAGCTTTTCCCTTCATCGAAATCTCCTTTAAACAAACAAATCACTTGGTATTATATGTATGTGTCGTTCTTTTTCAATTTACTTGATATTTATTTACTTTAGAGCTTTAACTCTACTTCTCATCATAGGTTTTGCACATGGTGTTTTCGATGAAAGCATTGACTGTTTCGTAGATGTGGAGCGTTCCTGCATTAACATCGTCAATGAGATAAACTTCTCCGCCTGTAGCAACCGGGATTGATGGTTTTCCGTTGTAATCGGTAAAAAAGCCGGGTTCTACATTTGTTGTGCCGGTTGAACCGCCTTTTTTTGCGGCAAATGCCCCGACTCTCATTTTGCCGTCAACAAGGAGTGTGACCGTTTCATCATAGGTGTGCTGAACAGCAATATTGCTTGAGAATTTTGCGGGACTTTCAAAAAAAGTGTCATCTGTCGCAAGAATTACAAGTCTGAGTGTCTCTTCCATGTCACGCCACTGATAATTCTTTGCGGCAAGCGCCAGTCCGTCAAGAGAGTTTTCCGGCCAGTCACCGTTTGCGTCAAGCGATTGGGTCTGTTTGTTTGTCGATGTGAACTTATACCATTTATTGAACTCAGCTTTTATTGCATCAACTGAATCAAACGGTTTCCCTTCATTTGTGACAGTTACATCATCAACGAAAACAGTGAGTCCGAAAGTGGCATCACCACTGAAATTCTTATCTGTGAATTCCCATACCTGTCCAATCTCATTTTCAAGTATTCCGAGCATGTTTTTCATTTTCATCAACCTTATTATCATCAGGAAGTTCGGTCTCATCATCGGTTCCGGCTCCCTGTTCATCCGATTCATCACTTGCCAGGGAGTTGTCATCATGCCCGTTAATGTCATCTGTCGCAAGATCTTCATCGCTGACTGAACAGCTTAACATTAAAAACAAAGGGATAAGAAACATTGTAAGTTTTTTCATCATGAAACCTCACTTTTTTGTTTTATTTTTATTTCTCCCCGCTCGTTTCTTTTTAATTTCCGGTTCCTGTTCAACATGTTGAACTTTTGCTGATCTGATCTCCGAAAACCGCAGAAATATCATACCGAATGTGATAATGAGCACAAGGTACAAAAACCAGTTCCCGTATTTAAGATAGATCGTATCATATTGATATAACGGCACTTTTCTATTAATTGAAGTGCGTTCGAAAAGATTTGTCTGATTTTCTCTTGTACCGTCAGGAAGTATCACTTCACTTATTCCGACATTGCTTGCACGGATTATCGTTCTGCCAGACTCAACTGCTCTGAATGGATAAAAACTTCCATGCTGAGTGATCTCACTTGAAAAACCGAACCACGCATCGTTTGAAATATTTACAAGAAGTTCCGCACCGTTCCTGACAAAATCTCTCACATTTTCACTGAATGTTCCGTCATAACAGATTAAAATTGATGCATTGAACTTTCCGAAATCAAAAACCGTATGTTCCGTTCCTCTCATAAAAGTTCCGACACTGTTTGGAACGATCGTCGAAAGACCGATGCTGTGAAGAAAATCGCTCATCGGAAGATACTCTCCAAACGGTGCAAGCTTTATTTTCCTGTAAATTTTTTCGATCCGGTCCCCTTTAACAAAACCTGCTGAATTATAAAACTCCCTTTTGTCGCGGTCGATCATGTCAAGACCGACTATCTGATTTTCAAATCTGTATGCATCTGGAAAATATTTTGTCCACAGATATCTGAAGTTATCAAATCCGACCGGAACTCTGACAGGTATTGCGGCTTCATGCCAGACAAGAAGATCGGTATCTTTGTCAAAGCTGTTTATCTGACTCGTAAAAACCGCGATGATATCCTCAAGGTTTTTTTCCTTTGAGTTTATATCAAACTGATTTATGGCGGGCTGCATTATTGCGACCTTTACTTCTTTAACCGGTTCAAGTTTCCTGAAACTTTCAATTCTCACAACGGAATAAGTTATCAGAATTGTTACAGAAACAATGAGTA
>JAGOEX010000091.1 GCA_017997475.1 bacterium | reverse complement strand
CAGGACTTAACTGTACGGTCACAGGGGACGGAATGCCGGAACTTGAGGACACGGATGTTGATGATGATAAATTTTCAGCCGTATTTGATTCAAAACTTATTGCTGACGGGTCATTAAAGATAAAGTGCATAGCAAGCGACGGCACATCGCTATCTGAAAAGGAAATTACCGTCACCGTCTCAAATTCAAATCAGGTGACTTTATCGGCATTTGTGACAAATCCATTAACACTTTGGGATTCAGTCACGGTTTACGACAGTTCAGATAACAAAGTCCTTGCAGCCACATTTGAAGAAGAGGAAGCGGCAGTAATATCACTTGCCCCCGGAACATTCAGGATAGTTTTCAAAGGCGGTATATACGCCCCGGTATTCCTGAATGATGAAACAATTGAATTTGATTCTACGCTTGAAACAAGGGTGACAGTCAAAGCGGGTGAAAAGACCTCAACCGTTGCAACTCCGCTGACCACTTTAAGAGAACACCTTTACAGGGCACTAATTGAAAAAAGCGACAGCGAGCCGGAAACAAAGTCATTTGACCTGATCTCTGAGCACATTGACAGTGATTTTCCGCTTTACATTGAACCGGTAAGCAAAAATCAGCTTACCGAAAATTCAAAATACTACATAGTTCTTGCATCACTTGAACGGCTTGCCGTTCTTATCGGTGAAAGACACGACCCGCCCCTTGAAAAGGGAGCGGTGACAATTGAACAGGTACTTAAAGCACTTGCTGACGATCTCGGAGCGGAAGACAAAGCCGTTCTTGACGGAGCGGGGAAAATAAATCAGTTTGCAGTTGACAGTTACCTTTTCAGATACTGGTATGCAATAGCGGTAAAACTGTTTCTGGAAAGTGAAGAAAACCTCACGGGCTTAAAATTCTCAGACCTTCAGACGGTTATTCACAATATCTCAATGGATGAGTCCGTTTTGTTCCCGGAATCTGAAAAGGCGAAAAAGGTGACTGACAAACCCCCTGTAATTTCTGAAAAACAATTCAAAAGGTTGTTTGAAGCAGGGTTTCAGGATTATTCAGTGTCAAACATAATATACGCAAATGATGAAGTCTTTTCATTAAAATTCAGGGCATTACCTGACGATTCAGGCGACCTTTTTCTTGATACGGTCGAACTGACCGGCGATGTTGAAGTCCAGAGCATTTCAGACATGAACGAAGAAGGAATTTATACCGCTGAAGTGAAATTCCCAGTGACAGAGGACGGAGACAAAACGATCCTTATAACTGCCGTTGATAATGCCGAGAACACCGGAACGGCCACTTTACAGGCGGTCAAAGACACAGTAAAACCGGTGATAGACAACCTCGGCGGAACACTTCCGCTTAATGTAACAACACCGCTTGCCGTTCCTTATGCAGTCACAGAGATAAATCCCCTTGACTCACTTTTTGCCGTTACAGCTTCAGGCGAAATACCGGCAGCGTGGACAAGTTTAGCCCCCGCAGTTTTAACAGGCGATATCACCGTTACCGATGCGATGATTACAGATGACGGCTCCTACACTCTCCATTTTAAGACAGTTGACGAAGCTGGCAACGAGACCGCTCAGACAAAATCACTAACATTTGACAGAATAATCCCGACCGCAACATTCACAACAATCCCGGAGATCAATGAGAACGGTTTCATTGCACAGAACTCAATTGCAATAACGATAATAGCGGAAGACAACATAACACCTGAAACTGATCTTATCCATGAATTTTTTAACGGTGTCTCGTGGGTTGAGAATATTTCAGAAACAAAAAATATCTGGAATATGCAGAATCTTTCAGAACAGTTGTACGAAAGAAAATACCGTGTCAAGGATCTTGCCGGCAACAGGTCGGCTGATATCAATGTAAGCTTCACCGTTGATACGGGCAACCCAGTGCTTACAACAAACAAGACTGTGCTCGAAAGTAGGGCATACAGGATTGATGATGCGGCACTGATGCTTAATTCAACCTGTACCGATACAAACATCCTTACTTATACCTATTCAGTAAACGGCAATGAGCCAGTTAATATTGTTGACCAATCAACCCCCCTTCTAAACAATGCCGATCTTCATGAAGGGACGAACACAGTTGAAGTCACCTGTACCGACAAGGCGGGGAATGAAAGCACTGAAGAGATCTCACTTCTGATTGATAATACGCCTCCGAGAGTTGAAAGCGTTGTTTCCGCCCCGTCCGGAAGTGTGTGTGCTCTTTCACACACTCTGACGGTAAACACGGTTGACGACATCAGCAGACCCGTCACAGCTAAATATTATTACAGCTTCGGAAGTTATCCCGTTTCCAATGTTTATTCATCCCCTGTTCTTGAATCAGGGGACACCACTTTGCAGGTTCCGGGGGCGACTGACAATTATTACACAACCCTTACCTTCAGCAAGGAGAATCATTCAGCCGACATTTCCGTTGTCGTTGTCGATCAGGCGGGCAACGAATCAGATCCGCACCCCGTGAACTGGACACTTGACCGGAAGCCCCCCTTTTTTTCACTTTATGTAGTTGACACGAACCTTTTTGCCATTGTTAATAAAAATTTTCCGCTGATCCATTCTGATGATTTTGATTATGATAATTTTCAGGAATATATTGACCAGAAAGCGGCTGAAGCAGGGTTCAATGATTTTGTCTCTGTCACATCCTACAAAAACAATGTGGTTTCACACACCTTTACAGTTATTAAGGATATTAACACTTTTCAGGAGGGAGAATGCACTAACTTTATTTGCGGAGGTGAAAACGGCTATTATGCCCCCTGCAGAGTCTGTGCACATACTGCAACTTATCCCGATATATTTGATTTCAAGGTGACATTTAAAGATTCCTGTAACAATACCGGGGTAATTTCAGACTGTGCGGAAGATGATTATTCATGTCTTGCCAAAAGCATAAATGTCGCCATACCGCCGCTTTATGTTTCAGTAAATCAGACAAATTCAGAAACCCGTCTTATTGAAATACAATCTGAAGGTGCAAACATTCAGTCATGTAAAATTTACAAAAATTCCGTTTTCATTCAGAACTGTCAGCTTACTCAGGGAATTCAGCAGCTTGACACAACTTCTTTTTCTGAAGGTTATTATGATGTCACTGTAACTTCAAAATTTTCGACAGGGACAAATATTTCAACAAGAACAGCAAGATTTCTTGTTGACAGGACTCAGTTCAGAATAACTGTAAATGTTGATACCTCTAAACTGCATTATCTTACTTTCCCGGCGCTGAATTATGATGTTGCAATTGCAAGCGGACTGAAGGAACTTAAACTTTACCTTTCCGGCCACATGAAAAACAAAAACTATGTTTCAATAAGTGAAGCCCCTTCATATAACTGTAACGACAGCAATCAGTGCACCAGTACCACTGTCAAAAGACTGGTCAACACCACTTCCAAGACAAAAGGAGCCATGCTTCCGCCTAAATCGGGCAGCTACTATACTATGGGCGGCGGATGGTGGACACAGATCTATTATGAAGCCATACCAAATTTCGGTGAAACAAAAACCGGAACAATTGTTCTCGGCAGCATATGGGGATCGGGGATCGGTTTTATACAAAAACCCGAACAGGACACCCACATGACAGTGATCGGCAATAAAGTTAATATATTTGAGAGCATTCTTGACATTAAGATCCATCATCCTAAAGTTATTCTTCTTAAAGGTTCCTGTTCGGAAAATCTATGCAGAACGATCAACCCTAACGATCAGTACAGAAAAACTTTTTACAAGGTTAGAACAAGCTACACATGTAAAGATGCTGATCTTACCGATGTCAGTGTTCAGACTTTTTATAAAGCGACCCTTAATATGGCGGGACACGATAAGTATGAGTTCAGAGCACTCGATTGCAGAGACAACAATGATTGTATCGGCACTGCTCCAGAATGTCACTGGAGCTATTTAAGATGTGTTCCTGATTATGACTATTTTACATTTTATGAAGAGGAGGGATATACCTGTCCCTCAGACCCCTATGATTTTCTGATTAACAATATGGGGTGCTTTCTTCAAAGACCTTTCTGGTATTATCCGAAGGACATGTATATTGATATTTCTTATCTTGAATTCAGACCGAAGAATTTTTATATGAAAGATTATGTAAATACACTTGACCCTGATAAAATCTGCGTGTCAGGATCTTAAAATAACTTAACCATGGAATATCTGTATGCATTAACCATTTAATTTCATTACAAAAATTAATTTTCGACAAACACTTGACTTAAGAAAGCAAATAAATTAAAATTTATCTGTATTGTGTTGGAGACATGAGATGAAATTATTTGTTTTTGCAGTTTCAGTCACATTTTTGAGTACATTTTATGTTACTGGTGCGGATTTTTGTAACGGTGTGACGGCTTCAGGTGCGTTTGCAAGTGCTTATGAGCCACCGCCTTCGCCTCCGAACCCTGATCCACCTCCGCCACCGCCACCGCCAGATTTCACAAAAAAGTGACTGTTTTTTCTAAAAAGCTTCAAGAAGATTAAAGTAGAAATTAAACCCTTCTGGTGTAAAGCCCATATCAAATCTGAAGTTTATCCGTTTTTTGTTGTTAAGCTGAAATCTTAAACCGAATCCTCCAGCATATTTAAGGTCTTCAAAGAAAAATTCCATCATTTCATGCTGAACTTTCCCTGTGCCGAAAAACAAAACTCCACCGAATCTCCACCATATCGGAAACCTATATTCGATCTGTGCGGCAATATAAATGTTGTCCCTATATCTTCCACCGGGATATCCGCGAAGAAGGTCCTTGCTTCCAAGAGACGGCAGATACGATAATGGAGCGTCACCTTCAACTGCATCAAAAACAGCTTGAAGTGCTATAACGGAATTAAAGAAAAAAGGAATGTATCCCCGTATATCGAACTGATAACGGTAAAATGAATATTGACTTCCGAGCCCTGATGGAAAATATGTAAAGCTTGTTTCTCCTTTTATCCCTTCAGTCGGAAAAAACGAATCATTTCTGCTGTCGTAGTTAAGCTTGAATCCAATGCCTGAAATAAATCCCTCTTTTCTGTTGTTCTCAAAATAGTTGTCCGCAAGCCCTTCATTTTTAGAATCAAGAAGCATGTAATATCCCTGCGTAAGAGTAATCCCTCCGTAAAGAGCACGCCAGAAACGGTATTCTATGTCATTTTCAAACTGGAATGAGAATGGCTCAAATACCTCTCCTTTTTTGAAATCTGTATGGTTGCCTATTCCATAAAAATCTGTCGGATATTTTGAAAAGATCAGTTTGCTTCCCCAGTGCCAATTTGCTTTGTCCCAGTAAATGTTTCCGACATTGGCATTTAAAAGCTGGTTTCTGAGCGTATAGAAAAGAACTATCGCAAATGACTGCGATTTATTTATGTACTCATCTTTGTAAATATCTTTGAACCACACCGCACTTCCGCCAAAACCGAAGTTAGTGTCAGATGAATAAAATACAACTGGAAAAGCAACCCAGCCGATCTTCTTTTCTTTTTCCGTTTTTTTTAATTCCTCACTGATAATAACTTTCTTGTCTTTATTCCAGTTCGGAGTCGCAGATGTCTGTGCATCAGTTTGCTCTTTACCGGATAAAGATGATAACAATGTAAAAAGAAGGATGATTAAAGTGATTGTTATTGTTTTATTTTTCAAGCGCCCTCTCTATTTTTTTACTAACACAAGATATTCGTTGTGTTTTTTAATGACTTCCAGTATGAGCTTTCTGAATTGGGGATAGTTTTCAACAGATATTTCAGTACAGTTTTTCATAAATACACTTTTTATTGCGACATTATTTTCATCAATAATTGTGCCTGTCCTGATAATTGAAAAACAGTCATTTGATATTGATATGTCGTTAGGCATTGATTCCACGGCAAACCCTTCGGGTATTTCAAATTTAACATTGATTTCATATAAACTCGGGATTCCTGTCCAGAGAGGAAGCTTCCGTTTTTCCAGTGTTATAATTGATGCATTTACTATCTGCTCAGGCATGCTTACAGTCATCTTGCCGCTCGAAACAGAAACAAGATTCGTAACATCTGCAGAAAAACTTATATTAAACGGCGCTGTTATATCTTCAATATCGCTATGTTCATATTTGTCTAGCACCCCTCCTTTGAAAAGGGAATTTGCTATTCTCTGGAACATTTTCTGTCCGACATCCTTTGTCCTTAGAGTCTGCCTGAAATAAGAAGATGTTCCGCCTCTCATTGATATTGAATCATTAACCTTCAGGATGCCTTCAGATGAAAGATTGTAAACCCTGTCGTGTTTCTGGAAATTAAGTTCCGGAGACTGATAAGGTATCTCAATGAACTCATATTTCCCTGTTCCAATGTCAAGTTTTAATGCTGTTGCCCCCTGATCATCCTCCCTTAAACTTCCTATCTCAAGCAGGTCAACTGTCGGGTCCATGAAAAACCCACTCTCAACGCCTTCCTGAGAAGGAACATAGACTATTGCGTGATTGAACTGTTGGTTTGGAATGGTCTTCTGGAGTGTTCCTGCATTTCTGGTTCTAATAATAACATAGTCAGCTTTTATGTTAAGCTCTTTTGCAAGTTGTATAAAAAGGATCGCCTTGTCTTTACAGTCACCGTATCCTCTTTCAAG
Organism: bacterium; assembly: GCA_017997475.1. Taxonomy (GTDB): domain Bacteria; phylum UBP6; class UBA1177; order UBA1177; family UBA1177; genus JAGOEX01. The sequence continues at coordinate 3,522 of JAGOEX010000091.1, read as the reverse complement.
CGTTTGTGCGGCCGTATGCGGTTTTACCCCTGCGATTGTATTTTCATATTCCTGTTGATATCTGATATCCTGTGCAACAAATTCAAAAATTTTATTTATTTTTCCGATAACAGATTGTTCTCCCTCAACTATTTTTACCGCTTTATCTCTGATCTCTTTTGCTGAAACGAAGGCATCCTTCAGAAGCGCCCTTTCCCAGTTGACATATTTGTCCCAGCTTTCAGAGGTGCTTACCGTCACAGTTTCAAGAAAATTATTCAGCGGGGGAGAATTCGGCTCATAATTCAGCGGCTCAATGTTCCTGGCGATAAATCTGTGTACTGTAAGGTCGTTCAATTTTTCAAGAACCTGTTCCGTTCTGCTGCCTGTAATATCAATGTTGAGCTTCGTTCCTTCGGGATATATGAGATTCCATTCAGAGTATATCACATGTTTCATTGGACTTTGAACAAACCATTGTCCTACAAAATCATTTTCCAGGAACACCGGCGCCGGCTTATAATGAATATACTGGATAACTGTAAAATCTCCTTTTTTGAGCTGTCTGAACCTTATGTCAAAACTTGAAACAGAACTCGCTTCACTTTTCTCAAAATTACTGTTGACTGAATAAGTTTTCAGGATCCTTTTTCTTCCATCATACGGCAGATATGAGTTTATCAGGGAATCTCTGCCTGCATCATTCAGAGCCCTGCTCACTTCAGTAATGTACCACTTACTGCTTCCGTCACTATTTATTCTGCACACCGCATGGTCGTAAACAAGAAGCGTCTCTGCTCCGTCATCAGCAGTAAAATCAATAGAATTTCTAATTATTTCCATTATTTTGTCATCATCAGGAACATACTTTTCAGATTCATCCTTTTCCTCTATCTTCAAATATGATATCCTTTCGGAAATGTAGCTGTTCTTCGGATCGAGCTGATGTGCCTTTTCCCATGATGCAAGAGCTTGCGGAATTTTATTTTGTTCATAGAAAAGATCACCTGCCTTAATATGTATCTTGGAATTATCAGGGTTAATATCCTTAATTATCTCAAGCTGATGCAATGCATTATCAATGTCTTTTGATGAACGGTAAAATTCAAAAAGATCGAAATATGCGCGAATGTTATACGGAGACAGGTCAATAATTCTTTCAAGGAAATACAACGCTGAAGAACTGGACCTTTTTTCTCTTGATATGTGAAAAAGTTCTTCGTTTAAAGAAACATCTCCCGGAAAAAGTTTGAGTGCTTTTCTATATATTCTTTCTGCATCTTCTTTGTAATTTAAACGATTCGTCGATGCTGCCAGAAGCTTTAACAAGCTGGGGCTGTCAGGTTCGATTTCAAGTGCCTTCCGGAGAATTCTTCTGGAATCTTCATGCCAGCCCTTTGATTGAAAAAGGCCTGCCTGGCTTTTTAAAGCTTCGACAGATGAAGGGTTCGATTCAAGAGCTTTTTTATAATCTTCCTCGGCACTTTCCTTTTGGCCTTTCTTTGCAAAGAACCGTCCCCTCATTATTAGAAACGACGCCAGTTCTGAAGAAGAATGGGTGATCGCACCGTTTAAAAGATCAATATACTTCCCTTCCTCTCCAGCCACATTAAGTGCTTTCGCCATATACAGCATTATGAAAGGGTTGTAAGGAGCTTTCTCAAATGCCGTTCTAATGTAATTCATTGAATATTTTTCATATCCCTTGAAATTCAGGATCAATCCTTTATACAAGGTTTCCTTTAAATCTTCAGAAACCGGCTCTTTTTCGGAATAAGGAAAAATAATTTGTGACTCAAAGGTCTTTTTTCCGGAATCTTTCGGGAAATTATGTAAAGCAACTAAATCAGTACTCTCTTTTTCTGACATTTCAGTTATTCTGGCGCCTACCGACCACACATCGCTTTTCTGACATGTTTTAAAAAGTATTGTGTTTTCACCTTTGAAAAGCTTAACTTTAACCCTGACATTATCATAACCGAAGTGACTTATGTTCTCTTCTGCAAACACAATTGATCCGTTAACCCACACCTTTATTGCATCACTTGTGGAAACATTCAGGATCACATCTTTATCAACAGGAGAAAAAATATTCGCAAGCATGTATGCCAGAGAATCATTCGATGGCGAAACAAAACTGTCAAAAGGAACAAAGCCCTTGTGCCCGTTAAATCTTATCTTTCTCCAGCCGACATTAACAACTTTTCCCTTATATGTTTTTTTTATATCCAGCTCTTTTTCAGGACCATATTCATCATAGAACCCTTTCCCATTATCATTGTCAAAACCGCCTATGATCCACCAGTTTCTTATAAAACCGTTGCTGTCGGTTTCGAATGCCGCTTTTTCGGGAATTCCTTCAAGAAGATAATAATGCGTCAGAATATTTCTTGAAAGTTGTTTTACATTGTCATCTTTGCTGTTTGAAACGAGGATTTCGAGAGTTTTTATGAAAACCTTTCTTTCATTGGCAGTAAGATTCATTGAAAAAACAAGCTCCAGCATGAGCGGAATATTCCTGTTTTCCGAATCCAATACCGATCTTATAAGATGTGAGAATGCTTGTCCTTTTTCAGATTTGAGCATTGCGTTAAAAGCCGCAATTTCGTTAAGTTCTCCATTTTCAGGATATTTCACCAGCAATTCCTTAACAGATGATTCAATTCCTTTTAAATTGTAATCAGCGCTGAATGCTTTGTTCACAACAGGAACTATCTCATCTCCACTGCTCGCAGATTTGATTGCTATGCTTATTTCATTAAGGTCCGAGCTTCCTGATGTTGCGCAGGAAAAACTTAAAACTGCGAATAAAATCCAAATAAATGATCTGTGCATTTTTCCTCTGATATATAGGTAAACTTTTTTATTCTTCATCAAATCCTGAAGGTTCTGCTCCGGAATCACTTTCATTAATGTCATTCTCTGATTCAGCCACATCGTCAGTAGATTCCTCTTCATTTTCAGGCACCGGAAGCTGTCTGGCAAGTTTGCCGTAATGCCACATTCCGTAAAGGATGGAGCCGTTTTTACCAGTCAGTTTTCCAAGTCCGTGATAAACACCGTCCAGAAATGTTCCCTTATACACATCACCGTTTGTCTTTTTCATAACACCTTCACCGGTAAACTTTTCCATTTTTATTGAGCCGGTGTATTCATCTCCGTTTGCAAAGGTATATTTCCCTTTTCCGTGCATGGCATTTGCAAGAAATGTCCCGTCATAAACATCACCGTTATTCTTCTTCAGTACACCTTTTCCCTCTCTTTTTCCGTCAATGAAATCACCTTCATAATAATTTTCATTTTTGTATCTCATTTTCCCTTTGCCGGTCATCTTGTCATTTTTAAAATCACCTTCATATTCAGCTCCGCTCGGGAAAAGCATCACCCCTTTTCCCTGCCTGATCCCTTTTGCAAACAAACCTCTGTATTCCCGTTCATCAGAAAATCTGTAAACACCTTCACCATGCATAAGATCATCGTGGAACTGTCCTTCATACCTTGCTCCGCTTGTAAGGAAAAGTGTCCCCGTCCCTTCTCTCAGTC
>JAGOEX010000090.1 GCA_017997475.1 bacterium | reverse complement strand
ACCGAAACACTTTTCACCGAGTTTTCCTGCAGAACTATCCAGAAAATCAGAACAACCCGAAAAAGACAGGATAAATGTAAAAATAACAAAAACAACCTTCATGGTACCTCTTTAAAAAAGAATTGACAGGATATTATATTTAATAATGGGATTGATTCAATTAAAAAAACAGTGTCATCTCACGCATTTTGCATGATAGAAATTTGATTTTGTGTGATAATAGACTTCTCCATACATAAAGCTGACATACCAGCCATATTCACTATAACCGGAATAAGTTGTTGAAGACCAGAAGGGCTGACTCGGCATTGACGGAAAAGTTGTAGCCGGATCTTCAAGCGAATAGTCAAGAAGTGTTTTGAGTTCGTTCACGTTAGGAAGTCTCCAGTCAGAAAACCCTGCAGAAACAAGGTCCTGACAGTATTTAAGTGCATCTTTCCATGTTTGGCTGTTTGAACAGGTATCCGCCCACATAAGATTTGTTCTCTCATTTACAAGCACATATTCTCCGTTAAAAGTCTCTCTTATAAACTTCGTATTGTTTTTAAATGTTCTTCCTCTCACACATCTGACATTGTGTGCCTTGCTTTGAAGAAACCTGTCAGCATTACCGTCATTGAAATACGCAACCCATGAATAATCACCGAACCCTTTATGTACAGTTGAGCTCCAGAAATAATCAGGAATTGTTTCAGGAAAATAGAGCTGGTCGATCGCAGGAATACTTTTCCCATAGTCAGGAAGGGTCGAAATCTCAACGATTGCCGGAAGTCGCCAGTCAGAAAAACCATCCTCTTCAAGATTTTTACAATAATCAATCGCTTCCTGCCACAAACAGAGAGATCCGGCTGGTTCTCCTCCTGTACATCCTTCATAAATATCAGGAAGGCCTCTTTGCCAGAAAAGTCCTGTGAAGCTGTCGGCCACACCTTTTTCTGACGATGTAACAACAAAACCTGCACTGCTGCAAAGATCTCTGTATTGTGCATCCTGACCGTAAAAATCATTTCCGGAAGACGGACAGGTTATCTCAAGAAGATCATCATAGCACTTGGCCTGCCCCGTGCAGACGGTTCCGGATGCAATACCTGACTCATCATCTTCATCGGTATATTCCTCTTCACCAATGACGGTATCCACATCTGACAACTCTGAATCACTGCTGTCATCAACATTTTCATTCTTCTTAGCAGTTGAACACGATAAAAAAAGAGTGCACAATATAAAAATAAAAAAAATCTTCATAACATGTTCTCTGTTTTGAACCCGTACTTGAAAATTATATAGACGGCTCTGATTCCGTCACGAAAACCGATCTTTTTTCCTTCGTTGTGTTTTCTGGGGATATAGCTTATCGGAATTTCTTCCATTTTAAGATTTTCTGATGCGACAAGTGCTGCCGCTTTGGCTGTAATTTCGGGTTCAAGTCCGAATCTGTTCTCTTCAATTTCGATCTTTTTGATCACTTCCGCTTTGAACATTTTGTAGCAAGTTTCCATGTCGGTAAGCTTGAGCCCTGTGAAAAAATTGGATAATGTTGTAAGCCCCGCGTTCACAAAATAGTGGAACTTCCCCAGAGGACTTTCCTTTTTTGCAAGGAAACGGCTTCCGTAAAGGATATCAAGTCCTTTTTCTTCAACAACCCCTGCCATTTTAACGATATCATTAGGATCATATTCAAGGTCGGCATCCTGAAATATTGTAAATTCTCCTGTCGCATGGGCAATTGCAGTTCTTATTGCGGCCCCTTTTCCCATATTCAATTCGTGATGAACAAGTTTTATCAAGCCGGATTTTTCAATATTTCTCAATATTTCAATAGTGTTATCCTTTGAACAGTCATTGACGGCAATTATTTCAAGATCTTTAATGTTCCCCTGCCCTTTTATTTGCGCAACTTTTTTTATCAGGTTTTCAACTGTATTTTCTTCGTTATAAACAGGGATAAGAACTGATAACTTCAACTTTGCAACTCCTTGAAATATTTAATTGTTGCGTTCAACCCTTCTTCAAGCGGAGTCACAGGTTTCCAGTTTATCAGTTTTTCAATGAGTGAAGTGTCGGGTTTTCTTCTTTGAGGATCATTTTCAGGGAGAGGAAAATATTTCACAGAACTCTTTGAACCGCTCATTTCGATAATTATCTCTGCTAGCTGTTTCATTGATATCTCTTCTGTGTGACCTATATTTACAGGCCCTGTCACTTCATCATCAAGGTTCATGAAATTGACAAGTGCATCAACCATGTCAGCTACATAACAGAAACATCTGGTGTGAGTTCCGTCACCATATATCGTGATGTCTTCATTTCTGAGTGCCTGAAGAATGAAGTTGCTGATGACCCGACCGTCATCAACTGACATAGCCGGGCCATAAGTATTGAATATTCTTGCCACTTTTATTTTGACACCAAATTGCCGCCAGTAATCAAAAAACAAAGTTTCGGCACATCTCTTTCCTTCATCGTAACAGCTTCTAAGGCCCACAGGATTGACATTTCCCCAGTATTCTTCATTCTGCGGATGAACTGTCGGATCTCCGTAAACTTCACTAGTGCTTGCCTGAAGAATCTTTGCATTGCTTTTCTTTGCAAGCTCAAGCATATTTATCGCTCCGAAAACACTCGTTCTCACCGTTTTCACAGGGTCTTTCTGATAGTGAACCGGACTTGCCGGACATGCAAGGTTATATATCATTGAAGCGTTTATCATCAACGATTCTTCAACATCGTGAGTTATAAGCTCAAAATAAGGATTCTTCAACAGATCCGCAATGTTATGCTTTGAGCCTGTATAAAAATTATCAACACAGACCACATCATAACCCTCTTTAAGAAGCCGTCTGCACAGATGACTTCCGATAAGCCCCGCTCCGCCTGTCACAATGACTCTTTTCAAATTAAACTCCCGCTTTTATTCTTTCAAAAAGGGCTTTTGCGCTTTTCCCTTTTCCCATTGTAAAAAGATGGATCCCCGGAGCCCCTTTTTCAATAAGTTCCCTGCATAAATCTGCGACAAAAGATGTTCCATCCTCAAACTCTTCGCTTTTTGTCTTTGCATTTGACATCGTTTCTTTCAATTTTTGAGGAACTGAAACTCCGAAAGTTGATGGAATAATTTCAAGCTGAGCTGATGATGTGAGGGGCCTGACACCGGGAATTACCGGCACTGTTACACCGATGTTCCTTAATTTATTGACAAATCTGACATAAACTTCCGCATCAAAACACATCTGAGTAACAATGAAATTTGCCCCTTCTTCAACTTTTTTCTTTAAATTTCCGATATCATTTTCAATAGATTCTGCTTCAATGTGTTTTTCCGGATATGCAGCCACTCCGACACAGAAATTTGTCTTAATTCCGTCTTTGAGTTCATCATCAAGATAACAGCCCGAATTCATTCTTGAAATATGGGCAACAAGTTCAGACGCATATCTGTAGCCGTCCTCTTTCGGGACAAACTCTGTCATTCCGAAAGCAGGATCACCGCGAAGAGCGAAAATGTTGTCAAAACCGAGATAGTTAAGGTCAACGATCGTATCTTCTATTTCCCATTTATCAACTCCTCCGCAAAGGAGATGAGGCACTGCATCAATTCCGTAACGGCTCTGAATTGCTGAACAAATACCTACAGTTCCCGGTTTCTTCCTGTAAACGAAACGGCTTTTTATTCCGTTCTCTGTTTTGTAACTGATATGGGGCTGGTGATATGTCACATTGATGAATTTCGGATCAAACGGCATCAGAATATCAATGGTTTCAAATATTTCGGTAACGCTTCTCCCTCTGTCGGGCGGAGTTACCTCAAGAGAAAAAAAGAAACTTGATCTGTTTTTAATAAATTCATCTATCCTCAACTCATTCTCCGATATAAAAAAGTTCCGAAGAAAACGGTTCCAACTCTATTTCCATACTGCCTTCTGAAATGGTGAAAATATTACCGCCAAACAACCCTGTCATATCCCCTTCGACACCTGACAGATTAGAAACATCAATTTTCTCAACCACTTGCGAATTACTGTTGTTAACTGCCGCAATCACCGTTTCACCGTCTTTAACCATTGCAAAGCAATAAAAGTTGTCTGCAATGATAAGATTTTTTCTAACTCCATGTTTCAACGACCGTTTTTCAGCCCTGAATTTACCGAGTATTTGAGTATGTTCAAGGTTTTTTTTCTGGAAATCGCTCAAGTCATCGCCGAACAGCGTCATCCTTCTGTTGTCCGGGTCATTGGCTCCCGGCATTCCATATTCATCACCCTGATAGATCACAGGAATTCCTGTTGTTGCAAAAAGAAATGTCAATGCGTTTCTCATTTTTTTAAACGGCTCTTCAGTTTCAGGGAGAACCGGTGAATTTTCCCACACTTTTTCGTGAGCTTCATCACCGCCGGAAGAAGAAACTCCGTCAAAATCCCTGTTTGCAATACTTAACGCCCTTGCAACATCGTGATTACCGATGAAGTTCCCCATAACTGCAAGTTCATAGAAATCATTTTTATATCTTTCATCATTTTCCTCAAGAAATTCAACAAGTTCTGGAATCACTTCACTTTGAAGGAGAAATGTTCTCACAATATGGTGATAAAGGGGAAAATCGAACTGACCGTCAAGTTTTCTCTCTCCGATGTAAAACCCGATCTCGTCCCAGCCAGTGTCAGATGTGAAAGTTTCGCCGATCATATAAAAAGGTATTCCTGTTGTTGTCACTTTTCTTTGAATCGCGGTTTTTAAAGTTGTTGTAAAATCGATCACCATCAGTCTTATCGCATCAAGCCGCAATCCGTCAATGTCAAATTCAGTAATAAGCCAGATAAGGTGGTCAATGACACTGTTCATTGCATCAATATTGCGATAGTCAATGTCTGCAAGATAATCTGTAAACCAGCATTCAACAGGATGCTCCCATCCGCAGGTGTATCCGCCGTTTGCGTTTGCCGGCTGATCGTCTGAAGCCATGTGAAACCAGCCGAGATTTTTGTAGGTTTTCCACAGATATGAATCGGTATGAACATGGTTGGGGACAAAATCAAGCATAACCCTTATCCCCTGTTTGTGAGCTTTCTGAATGAGCTCTTTCAATTCTTCAGCCGTACCGAACCTTTTTTCAAGAGGAGAATCAAGTCCAGGGATCTGAACTGTATCACTCCAGCCCGTTGCAACAGGCCAATAGGAGTGATATGCGCTGTAATATCTTGTGTCGCCGCCCATTCCCTTTCCCGGATTGTCAGTATTTTTAACGGGGGAACTTATCCAGATGGCGTTCACCCCCATGTCTGAAAAATAGTTTTCATCGATCTTCTTAATGATTCCGGCATAATCTCCACCCTGCCAGTTCGCTTTTTCATCAATATCTTTCAAAGCACTGTCGTTTGTTTTATCGCCGTTATGGAACCTGTCTGTCATGATCTGATAAATGAAGGCGTCCTCCCAGCTGAATTCTTTCTCTTCCATCCAGACTGGAACAGTGAGAACTTCACTTGCAAAGCCGTCAGTATCATAGATCTTAAAATACCAGGTGTACTTTCCTTTTTCAGGCGCAGTAAAATTGATCGAGAAAGTACCGCTCTTTTTATCAAACTGATAACTTTTAACTTCATTATTAAGCTTAATGACACTTTTTTCAAGATCGGGGTAACTTCCTGAAATACCTGCGTTATATTTAATTTCAAATAAAATGTTCATTCCATTTATCACAGGTCGTTTAACAAGTTCTATTTTTGGATATTTGCAATCTAAGACCGTAAGGCGGCTGTAACGGACAGATTTATCAAACATCGTGAGAGGATTTTCAATATCAGGAAAGCTTTTCTTCGATTTTGCAGAATAGATCGAATAAGGATAGTCGCCCGGTTTTAAAAACAGTTCAACCGACCATTTCCCGTCTTTAAAGATCATCGGAGTTGAAAGCGACCAGCCGTTAAAAGAGGACTTCACGAAAAGGTCATCTTCCGCCCTTCCGGAAACAGAAATGACCGTTCCGCCGCATGAAACAAAAGTGTCATCGGTTTTTTCGCAGGAAAACAGAACTGATAAAAGGAATAGAAATATAAATCCTTTCATCACTTCTCACTGCATGTGATCGTGTTATAGCCCGAGCAGTCATCAAGGCAGAACGCCTTTCCGCCGGAATATTTTTCAGGATCGATTTCTGTGCAGTCGGTCAAATCTCCCTTTTCGCAGACTTCACCTGTTTCAAGTTCACCGTTGCCGCAAACCGGCTCAACGACATCTTCATCAATTATATCGTTATCCTGCACATCTTCGTCAAGAATTGCGTCATCGATATCTTCATCAATGTCTTCATCAGTTTCTTCGCTGTCAACGGTATCTTCATCATAGCCATCGTAATCATAAATTATATTGTCATCGTCTTCTTCAATGTATTCATCATCTTCCTCTTCGCCCCAGTCGAAATAGCCGTCAGACAACTCTTTATCGTCTCCCGATTCAGTGCAGTATGAATTTTTTCCGTCAGTTACACACTCCCCTCCGTAAAAATCGCATTCTGATTTAAGTGACCATTCTTTAAAAATGCTGCAAACCTCAAGCTTATTGCCGGTACAGCGGGTCTCTCCTTCTTTGCAAAGTCCGTAACCATCACCGATCTTTTTTTCTGAACAGGAATAAAAAAAAGCCGCAAAAGCAATGATAACAAAATATTTCTTTTCCATAATTCACCTCAAATCATCTTGCAAAATATACCCTCATCAGGTTTTCAGAGCAAATTTTCTTAAAATTCCTGTATCCAGCCGTCGATTTCGTATTTTTCGACAAGATCAGTTACTTTGGAATATTCTTCAGGTGTAAGCCGTCTGTTAATTTTTTCGATGCCGTGCGCAAGATGTGCAGGAAAATACTGACTCATCAAACTCAGTTTAAAATCGAGTCCTCTTTTTCTATAATCATTGAGAAGTTCAACAACCTGAAGCGAATTATCAATATATCCCGGCAGCACGAGATGTCTTATTATAAGCCCTTTGCAAAGTATCCCCAGATCGTTCTCGACCCACGGAATTTTTTTTTCAAGAAGTGCTTCAAGACACCTGCTGTTATATTTCACATAATCTTTTATACAGCTCAGTTCAGCAGATGGCTCGTCAGTCGCATATTTTACATCAAAAAGAAAGATGTCGCTCACCTCAAGAATAATTTTAAAAAGCTCTTCAGTGTGAGCTCCGTTGCAGTTGTAGACCACAGGAACATTAAGTTCGTTTCTGATATTTTTAAATGACTCAAGAACTCTTCCAAGATAGTGGTCACTTGTCACAAGATTAATATTATGAACATTCTTTCTGATAAGTTTTATAATGTTCTGACCGAATTCCTCTATTGAATATATCTTTCCGTTGTTTTCATGACTTATAGGCCAGTTCTGACAGAAAACACATTTTGCACTGCAGCCGGAAAAGAAAATGTTGCCTGCTCCGCTCCAGCCGCTTACCGGCGGTTCTTCACCTTCATGAACTGCAAAACTTGCAACCTTTATCCCTTCTTTTACGGCCCCGCATGGACGGGTATCTCCACCGCCGCAATTTACAGGACAGCATTCCCCTCTCTCAAAAAGGGTCGCCGCCTTTTGAACAAGTTCATTTAAACGGGTTTCAGATAAGGAGCTTAGCGAATTTTTCATAGTACAGATGAAGCTTTTCTATTTCTTCAAATTGATATGGATCATAAAGTTTTGAACTGGCAAACCTTTCCTTTTTCATCATGAGTATCGATAACAGGAAAAGAATATAATTGGCTGAGGGGAAATAACTCCCTTCATCAAGAGCTTTCTTGAGTTTTTTGAAAAAACCTGCCGCTTTCACAGGCATGAGAAGTGCAGAACGGCTTTCAACAAAATGGATCCCGTCCTCTCTTTGATGAAAAAATGAGAGAATGAACTCTTTTTCCTTATACCATGTCAACGAATTCTCTTCATCTTCCGAAAGAACAAGCTTCTCTCCTGTGAAAAGATCTTCCCCTTTCAACCTTGAGAAAAGCGACGGAGAAAAAAGCATCACACTTGCTTTTTCAAGTTCCCTTTTCTCTGCAAGGGTTTTTCCTTCACCGATATCGTAGTGATATATGAAAAAGAGGTTGAAATACTGCTGCCAGAAATTGAAATTTTTGAGATCTTCACCTGTAAAGTAGAACGCTTCCTTCTTGAATTCATGAAGTAACGCGGCTTCCGCCTCATCAAAAGAGGAATATATCCTTGTTTTCACTGCACTCATCTAAAATCCCTTTTATAAATGATTTTTCCATCTGCGATCGTAGCAAAAACAGCACCTTGTACATTAAAACCGTGAAAAGGGGTATTTCTGCTTTTGGACATGAACCTGTCCTTGTCTATCGTCCACTGGCGGTCAGGGTCAAATATAGTAATATCGGCTATGGCGCCTTTTTCAATGATCCCGCCCGGAACACCCATTATTCTGTATCCTGCGGTAAAAAGCTCGACAACCCTTTCAATTGTAAGAATTCCTTCGTGATAAAGCATCAAAACAAGAGGAAGGGCCGTTTCAAGACCGACTATGCCGCATGGAGCCGAACTGAATTCAACTTCCTTTTCTTTCTGGTGATGAGGAGCATGGTCTGTCGCGATTGCATCTATCACCCCTTCTTTCAGCGCTTCAATCATTGCAAGCCGGTCATTTTCAGTTCTAAGGGGAGGATTTATCTTGGCATTTGTACCGAATTTCCTGACCGCTTCATCGGTTAAAGTTATGTAGTGAGGTGCGGTTTCGCAGGTCACTTTGACGCCTCGGCTTTTGAAATATCTGATCATATCGACAGACATCTTGGCACTGACATGGGAAATGTGAAGAGGAACATCAAGATATTCAGCCAGCATACAATCACGGGCGATCTGAGAAGCTTCTCCGACAACAGGGATCCCTTTCATACCGTAAGCATTCGAGAAGCGACCTTCATTCATCTGTCCGCCTTCAGCAAGATAGAGATCTTCACTGTGGGAAACATATTTCATGCCGCAGGATCTCCCTTTTTCCATGATCTTTTTAAGGAGAGCTGTATTCTGGACAGGTCTTCCGTCATCACTGAGTGCAACAGCTCCCGCTTTCTTAAGTTCATCTGCATCAGATATCTCTACCCCTTTGATCCCTTTTGTCGCCGAGGCAACAGGATAAAGTCTGACGCCATTCCCTTTTGCGGCCTTTTCAATCATCAGTTTTACAGTTTCAGCATTATCCGGAACAGGATTTGTGTTGGGCATTGTACACACAGATGTAAAACCGCCTGCCGCCGCCGCATTGAGTCCTGTCAGAATATCTTCCTTGTGCTCATATCCGGGTTCTCTGAAATGGACATGGATATCAATGAAACCGGGAGCAACAATCATCCCTTGCGCATCTATGACTTCCGCCCCTGACATATCAGGGTTTTCAGTTATTTCAGCGATCATGCCGTCTTCAATTACCAGCGAAGTTTTTCCGTTGATCTTTCCGGCAGGGTTGACAATTATTCCGTTTTTTATGACAAGTTTCATTTTATATTATCTTATCAACTTTGGCAGCTTCTTTGATTATTGTGAATTCAAGCGGTTTGAAAACATGACCGAACACTTTTATCTCATCTTTGTACTTCAAAACTGCGCGGACTCTCTGTGTCTCTTCGTCCTTTTCAAGATGGAGCATGCCGGGGATGATATCCTTTCTTCCCAGATCGACGATTCTGTTCTGAAATTCCTGCTCAGTTTTCTCGACTGTGTTGATAGTGCAGTACTGAGCGATATTCTCCACAACTTTCTCAAGACGGTATTTGTCAACATAAGGTTTTGCCACGAACCATCCGACATAAATAATAAGCAACGCAATTACAATCTGAATGATCTTTCCTGTACTCATGAATTTTTCTCCTTGAAAAAATTTTGAACGATAACCGGCGAAAAGTATCAGATTACTTAAATTAAGTCAAAAAAAACAGCTCAGTAAAGAAGGATTTCTCTCATTATCTCCAGTCCGGCGTCTATTGCTTTGAAGCTTGGGAAAAACTTCTCTGAATGCAATGGGTTAGGAACTGTTCCTGATTCTTTTGAACCGAGCCAGAAGAGGAGTCCGCCCCATTTCTGAGTGAAATATCCGAAATCTTCCCCTACAAGTTCACCTTTTTTCTCAATACATCTGATCCCTTTTTCTAAAGAGA
>JAGOEX010000089.1 GCA_017997475.1 bacterium | reverse complement strand
TCATGGCTAATCTTGACATTGCAGAAAAAAGAGTTCCTCAGGACGGTCGTATCAAGATAAAGATCGGGAAAGAAGAGGCAATGGATTTCCGAGTATCTGTATGTCCTGTCATATTCGGAGAGAAAGTAGTTCTCCGTCTTCTTGACAAATCAAATCTTCAGCTTGACATGACAAAGCTCGGATTTTTTCCGGATCAGCTTGAAATATTCAAAGATTCCATTCACAAGCCATACGGAATGGTTCTTGTTACAGGTCCCACCGGTTCAGGTAAGACAACAACTCTTTATTCGGCACTTTCCGAGCTTAATCAGGATGATGTTAATATCTGTACTGCCGAAGACCCTGTCGAGTTCAACCTTGAAGGGATAAATCAGGTCGCGATCAGAGAACAGGTAGGTCTTACTTTTGCCGCTGCTCTCAGATCCTTTCTTCGTCAGGACCCTGATATCATAATGGTCGGTGAGATCCGAGACTTTGAAACAGGCGAGATCGGTGTAAAAGCAGCTCTCACCGGTCACATGGTTTTGAGTACGATACACACTAACGATGCCCCTTCAACAGTCACCCGGCTTTTGAATATGGGTATTGAAAGTTTTCTTGTCACATCATCAGTAAACTGCATTGTTGCTCAGCGACTCGGGAGGCAGATCTGCAAAAAATGCAAGGAACCCATCGATGTCCCCAAATCAGAACTCCTGAAGCTCGGGATTAAAGAATCCCAGATAGCCGGAGGATATCAGATATATCAGGGTAAAGGTTGTGAAATATGCAACGGTACCGGCTACAAAGGCCGAATCGCTTTCTATGAAGTTATGAAAATGTCTGATCCTTTAAAAGATGCGATCCTTAACGGAGCGAGTTCAATGGAACTTAAGGAAATTGCAATGCAACACGGCATGAAGACAATGAGAATAAGCGCAAACCTTAGACTTCTTGAAGGTGTTACTACGATAGCTGAAGTAATTAGAAATACTGCTCCTGACGAATAGATATTGAGGTAAAAAATGAGTGATGCTCCACAAGTTTCCCTGCAGGACCTTCTTACGCTGATGATCGAACAGAATGCATCCGATCTGCATATTACAAGCGGAAGTCCGCCGCAGCTCAGGATCGACGGATCTCTCCGTCCGGTAAATGTTCCTCCTCTTTCTCCGACTGAAACAAAGCGGCTTGCTTACAGCATTCTGACTGAAAAACAGAAAAAACAGTTTGAAGAAAAGAACGAACTTGATTTGAGTTTCGGTGTTAAGAATCTGAGTCGTTTCAGGGCGAATGTGTTTATGCAGAGAGGGGCGATAAGTGCCGCAATACGAGTTATCCCTTATAAAATCCTTGATTTCAAACAGCTTGGTCTGCCTCCCATAGTTGAAGAACTTGCTAAAAAACCGAAAGGGCTCATTCTTGTCACTGGTCCGACAGGAAGCGGAAAATCAACTACGCTTGCATCTATTGTAGACTATATCAACAGGAACAGAAAGGGACACATTGTAACCATCGAAGATCCGATAGAATACATTCACAGTCACAAGAACTGTATCGTCAACCAGAGAGAGGTTGGAGCCGACACCGGTTCTTTCGCCGCCGCTCTCCGCGTTGTTCTTCGGCAGGACCCTGATGTGGTACTGATAGGCGAGATAAGAGACCTTGAAACAATGGCGACGGCGCTCAGTGTTTCTGAAACAGGTCACCTTGCACTTGCCACTCTTCACACAAACAGCACTATCGAAACGATAAACCGTATCATCGACATGTTTCCTGTAAACCAGCAGTCACAGGTGCGTGCTCAGCTCAGCTTTGTTCTTGTGGGGATTGTTGCCCAGACACTTGTCCCCAAAAAATACGGAGGGGGGAGAACAATAGCGTGTGAGATCATGGTTCCGAATGCGGCAATAAGAAATCTTATCAGAGAAGAGAAGCTTCAGCAGATATACTCAAGCATGCAGTCAGGGCAGAAGGACAGTAATATGCAGACAATGACACAGGATCTGGCACGGCTTGTGAAAAATGATATAATTGACATGAATGAAGCTCTGGCAATTGTTCCTTTTGTAGATGAATTCCAGAATCTTCTGGCAAAATCAAATCAGCCGACAAGGAGGTAATTATGCCGTTTTACAGGTACTCCGGAGTAAACAAAAAAGGTGAAACTGTAAAGGGTTCCATTGATGCAGATGACGAAAAAGGTGCTCGTCAGGCATTGATGGCAAAAGGGGTCCGTCCTGATTCCATAAAGAAGGACTGGACCCGTATTGAGCTCGGCGGCGGCGGAATAGGTAAAAAAGAGCTTGTTATTTTCACCCGTCAGTTTGCAACTATGATCAATGCCGGTCTTTCGATCATTCAGGGTCTTGAGATACTTGCGGCACAGTCTGAAACCCCTGCTTTCAGAAGCGTCATCAGAAAAGTGAAAAATTCAGTTGAAGAGGGAAAGTCGCTGAGTGATGCATTAAAAGATCACAAGACAGTTTTCTCAGACCTTTATGTCAACCTTGTGGCCGCAGGTGAGGTGGGTGGTATTCTTGATACCATTCTTGACCGTCTTGCCATATTCCTTGAAAAAAATGCGGCAATAAACGACAAGATCAAGAGTGCAATGAAATATCCCACAGTTGTAATGATAGCGGTCATAGGCATAACGATAGTTCTTCTATACTGGGTCGTTCCCACATTTGCAGCGATGTTCATGAGCCAGGGTCAGCAGCTCCCCGGACTTACACAGGTGGTAGTTGATCTCAGTGACTGGACACAGAACAACATTCTTCTAATTATCGGGGCCTTGGCAGGCATAATTTTCGGTTTTAAAGCGGCGATGAAAAACAAGCAGTTTCAGTTTACTATACATAAAATGTCCCTTGATGCTCCGATAGTTGGCGACCTCATCAAGAAATCGGCTGTCGCAAGGTTTACAAGAACTCTCGGAACCCTTGTCAGTTCAGGTGTTCCTCTTGTTGACGGGCTTGAGGTCGTTTCAAGGACAGCAGGAAATCTTGCAATAGAAAAAGCGATCGTTTTTGTAAGGGCGAGGGTCATCGAAGGAAGTGACATGACAACTCCTCTTACCGATGTAGGTATTTTCCCTTCAATGGTCGTTCAGATGATAGGAGTCGGTGAGGCGACCGGTGCGATGGACACAATGCTGAATAAAATCGCTGATTTCTATGAAGACGAAGTTGATACTGCAATTGACGGTCTTACATCAATGATAGAGCCCATACTCATGATCTTCGTCGGCGGAATAGTCGGAACAATGATGGTCGCGATGTATCTTCCGATCTTCAGTATGGGTAAAGCTGTCGGATGATCCCTCTCTATACGGAAGAATTCCGGAATCATTTATACTATTATTTTATAATCAGGTTCTTTTTCATATTTACTGTTGTATTTTCCTTTTTTCTTTTTCCTTTCATCCGTGAAAATACCGACATTTTCTCTTTTGCGAACAAGGTTTTTCTTTCTTCCTCTTTTACAATTGTACTTATCAACATAATTTCCCTTATCTTTAATAGAAGCATAAATGAGAGATATCTGAAACCTTTTGCATATTTTCAATTCATACTGGAAATAATGTTCTGGGTAGTGGTTTCATACCTGAGTGGAGGCATTGAGTCTCCATATCTTTATGTAATTATTATCAATATTGTGTATTCAGGGATACTTTTAAGAGAAAAAGGTGCAATATTTACGACACTTTTTGCTTTTATCCTGCTTCTTATACAGGGGATAACGATCAAGCTTTCAATGGTCCCTCTCATAAGTACGCAGCTTGTGGAACTTTATGCATCAAAATGGGAGACATATTTTTCCCGTCTTTTTACATATCTTCTTTTCTTTTCATTTACCGGCTTTGTCGCCAGCAGGATATCAAAAGGATTCCAGCAGGCGAGCAGAAATCTTTTTGAAAGTGCCCAGAGGAACAAGGAGCTGAGAAAACACTTTTTTGCGATATTTTCAAACATCAACATGGGAGTCATGATCCTTAACGGTTTGGAAAGGGTTTATGTGAATAAATATGCCCAGCAGTTTGAAACCATTCTGGATGAATTGCAGAAAGAAATAATGGCGGACATTTCAGCAAAAGGAAGATGGTCTGAAAAAAAAATAAATGAAATGTGGCTCAGTTATACTGTTATGCCTTATGTCGAATCTCAGAGTGTTATCATATTCTCTGATGTCACATCAATAAGAAAGAGAGAAGAGGAGCTGGAGCACTCTGAAAGAATGGCTTCCATCGGAAAACTTACAGCTTCGATCGCACACGAGATAAAAAATCCTCTGACATCTCTTATCGGGGCAAGTGAACTGATGTTTGCAAGTTCAGGGCCGCAGATCCAGGATCAGGGGGAAAGTGTCGTCAACGATCAGTTGATAGACATAATCAGAAGAGAGGGGAACAGGGTTAAAACGCTTCTTGATTCACTTTTCAGGTATACCGAAGAACTTAAATACAGTATGTCCCCATGCGGTATCCATGATATTTTAAATGATGTGTCTATTCTTTTTAAGCTGGGTCATCCGGGTGTCGCAATAAATTCAAATGTTGAAGATCTGAAGATATTTGCAGATGCTGAAAGAATGAAAGAGGTTTTCTGGAATATCCTTGTAAACAGCTCTGAAGCAATGGCGGAAAAAGGGGAAATATCGGTGTATTCCAAAATGAGAAATAAAAATGTCCAGATAATCTTTGATGATACCGGCCCGGGATTCATTGAAAAGAACATTGACAGAATATTTGATCCTTTCTTCTCTACGAAAAGGAGAGGGACAGGTTTGGGACTTGCACAGGTGTACAGAATAGTAACCCGTCATGGTGGCTCTGTAAAAGCGATGAATACCGGTAACGGTGCAAGAGTGATTGTCGAACTGACACTTTATAAGGACGGTGACGAAAATGGAAAGTAACAGAATACTTGTCATTGATGATGAACTGAGCATGAGGCAGTTTCTTGAGATACTTCTCAAAAAAGATGGTTACAGTGTTGATACTGCTGAAAACGGTGCCAAAGCCATAGAAATGCTGAAAAAAAATAAATACTCGGTAATATTGATGGATTACAATATGCCTGAGGCAATTGACGGGATAGATCTTCTGAATGAACTGAGGATAAGGAGCAGAAAGTCGCAGATAATCGTGATAACAGCTTTTGCATCAACAGAACAGGCCATAAAAGCGATAGAGCTCGGCGCTGTGGATTATGTCAGCAAACCTTTCAATGTGGCAGAGATAAGGGATATCGTGAAAAAGTGCATTTCCATTGAAGCAGATGAGGATGCTCATATCAAAGAACCGGTTACAGTTGAAAAGAAAAGCAGAAAACATGAAAGTCCGACAGCAGAAAATGTTGTTGCAGAAAGCTCTAAGATGTTGAAAATACTTGAAATAGCAAAGCAGATAGCTCCGACTGACAGCACTGTTCTCCTGACGGGTGACAGCGGAACCGGAAAAGAGGTCGTTGCCAGATATATCCACGCCAACAGCGGGAGAAGCAATAAACCCTGGTATCCTGTTAACTGCGGTGCAATTCCTGAAAATCTGCTTGAGAGCGAATTGTTCGGACATGAAAAAGGGTCTTTTACCGGTGCATATCAGATGAAAAAAGGGTATTTTGAGGTTGCAGGGGATGGAACTCTTTTCCTTGATGAGATTGGCGAGCTCAGCGAAAATATGCAGGTTAAACTTCTCCGCGTTCTGCAGGAAAAAAATTTTACAAGGGTCGGCGGTACTGAGAAAATTTCCACAAATGTACGGCTTATTGCGGCAACCAACAGAAACCTTAAAGAGCAGATGCAGAAAGGAAAGTTCCGTGAAGATCTTTATTTCCGGCTCAATGTTCTTGAGCTCTATATTCCGCCGTTGAATGAGAGGCGGGACGACATTCTTCCCCTTGCAAATTTCTTTCTTGAGCAGTTTTCAAGAAAGTCGGGTGTGAAATATAAATTTTCCAAAGAACTGATTGATTTTTTCATGAATTATCCGTTCCCCGGAAATGTTAGAGAACTGAAAAATATAATCGAAAGAGGGACTGTTTTTGCAAAGGACGGACTGCTTACCAAAACTCATTTTGAGAATGCTCATAAAATTTCAGAAAAGATCACGAAAGATTTGTCCATTGATGTAAGTGACAATATTGATCTGGACGAAATACTTGCTGAAATTGAGAAGAAGTACATCATTGCGGCACTTAAAAAAACTGATTACAACAGGCACGATACATGTGTTCTTCTTAACATTTCAGAAAGATCGTTAAGGTACAGAATAAGTAAACTCGGGATAAAGGACGATGAATAATATGGGCGGAATGTTAGAAATATTGAATAGTTATCGATTTGTTCCGTTTACAGCGGCGTTCGTTTTCATCTTCGGGCTTCTGACAGGGAGTTTTTTGAATGTCTGCATTTACAGAATCCCTTTAAAAAAAAGCATTGTCTTTCCACCGAGTTCATGCACAAAATGCAGTCATCAGATAAGATGGTATGAGAACATTCCGGTTTTAAGCTGGCTTTTTTTAAGAGGAAAATGTTCAGGATGCGGTGAGAAAATTTCGATGATATATCCTTCGATCGAGCTTTTGAACGGGTTCCTATATGTTCTTGCTTTTGTCCGTTTCGGATTTTTTCCTGAACTTTTTCTAATTTTTTACTTTCTTTCCGCGATGATCGTTACAGCGGTTATCGATTTTAAGACTCAGTTCGTCTACGGCGGAGTCGTTCTTCCTCTGATAATTTCAGGGATGTTGTGGAGTTATCTGTATCCCAACGCAACGGTAATGTATTCCCTGACCGGTGCAATGACTGGTGGAGGCATTCTGCTTCTTGCGATATTTGTTTTTTATATTGTTACAAAAAAGATCGGCATGGGACTTGGCGATGTCTATATTCTTGCAGCTATCGGGGCATACACAGGACCTTTCAGGATACCGCTGATCCTTTTAGCGGCATGTCTGACCGGGATACTTTACTTTATGTTTGCAAAGCTGGTATTCAAGAAAAAAAGGATCGCAGACAATATTACAAAAGAGGATTTAAATTCAAACGATGAAAAAGATGTTGAAAATGCAATATATTTCGGTCCGTTTCTTGCCCTTGCAGGTGTTACTGTTCTGCTTATGCCGCCTGAAATTCTTGAAAATATCTTTCCTTTTTAATGGAGTAAATCATGCTTAAGGAAAAAGCCCTTCACTATCACAAATTCCCTAAACCGGGTAAGATTGACATTGTTCCCACAAAGAACTGCATTTCCCAAAGCGACCTTTCTCTTGCATACACTCCGGGAGTTGCCGAGCCATGCAGAGAGATAGAAAAAGATCCGCAAACGGCCTATGACTACACTGGAAAAGGCAATCTTGTCGCTGTAATTACTGATGGAACTGCTGTTTTAGGTCTTGGAGATATCGGTCCGCTTGCCGGTAAGCCGGTCATGGAAGGGAAGGCGCTGCTCTTTAAAAGATTTGCAGACATAAACAGTTATGACATTGAAGTGGATCAGACCGATCCTGCTGAATTTATAAAGATAGTTAAAGCTCTTGAACCCACTTTCGGAGGGATAAATCTTGAAGACATTTCTTCTCCAAGATGTTTTGAAATTGAAGAAAAGCTCAAAGAGATCATGGATATCCCGGTTTTTCACGATGATCAGCACGGAACAGCGGTTATAGGTGCGGCGGCAGTGCTTAACGGTCTTGAAATAGCGGATAAGAAACCTGAGAATTGCAGGGTTGTTCTTACAGGACCCGGAGCGGCTGGTGTTGCGATCGCAAGGCACCTTATAAATTGCGGTTTTATTGAAGAAAATATTTTTGCATATGACAGCAAAGGAGTTCTGTATAAGGGAAGAAAAGATTTGAAAAGCCCTTACCACAGTTTCCTTTTCAGAGATACTGAAAAAAGAACATTGATAGAACTCTTTGAAAATGCTGATGTTTTCATTGGTACAAGTGTGAAGGGAATGGTCACTGAAGAGATGATCACGAGAATGGCGCCAAACCCTGTCATCCTTCCGATGGCAAATCCTGATCCTGAAATTCCGTATGAAACCGTTGTAAAGGTGAGACCTGATGCAATGGCCGGAACAGGGAGAAGTGATTATCCCAATCAGGTGAACAATGTGCTCGGATTTCCTGCAATTTTCAGAGGAGCACTTGATGTGCGGGCAAGAAAGATCACTGAGAACATGAAAATGGCGGCAACGCATGCACTCATGAGAGTTGCAAAAATGCCGGCTTTAAAATCTGTTCTTGATGTTTACGGGCTTAAAGAACTTGAGTTCGGAAGGAATTATCTTATTCCGAAGCCGTTTGATCCGAGAGTCCTTGTCGAAGTGGCGGCATCTGTTGGAAGTGCGGCAATGGAAGAGGGTGTAAGCAGGATAAGCATAGATATAGAAAAATATAAAAAAGATCTCACGGAGAGATTTGTTCATGAGTGAAAAAGGGTTCGTTCAGGTTTACACAGGTAATGGCAAGGGCAAAACTACTGCGGCACTCGGACTTGCACTCAGAGCCGCGGCGTCAGGGAAAAAAGTGTTCATCGGACAGTTTGTAAAAGGGATGCATTACAGCGAGCTTGATATTATTCAAGCTATTGAAAACATTGAGATTAAACAATACGGTGCGGACTGTTTCATTTACAAGGATCCCACTGAAAATGATATAAAAATCGCCCGTGACGGACTTGCTGAAATGGCGGACATCCTCAAAAACGGAAAATATGATGTTGTGATAATGGACGAAGCAAACATAGCTCTTTATTTCAAGCTTTTTTCATTCGAAGAACTCTGGGAAGCTGTTTTAAACAGGGCTGGACATGTTGAAGTCATTATTACAGGCCGCTATGCCCCGGATATATTGATCGAAAAAGCAGATCTCGTCACTGAAATGAAAGAGATAAAGCATTATTACACATCGGGGATTCAGGCAAGAACCGGAATAGAAAAGTAGAGGTGATTCATGAAAAAGAGCATTTTATA
Organism: bacterium; assembly: GCA_017997475.1. Lineage (GTDB taxonomy): Bacteria > UBP6 > UBA1177 > UBA1177 > UBA1177 > JAGOEX01. The sequence goes on along the minus strand of JAGOEX010000089.1, from coordinate 1,220 downwards.
CATATTTCTGATCATTATTGTGGCAGTCTTAACCTATACTCTTTCAAAATATCAGGACTATCAGGATTTCAAGATTGAGAAGGTCGAGCTGAAAGATGAGGTGACGGTCAATATCGAAAAAGGGAGTAACTGGAAAAAGGTTGCGGTAACTTTGAAAGGACAGGGTTTGATAAGTGATGACGAGATGTTTTACTGGATGATCCGTGAAAATAAATGGGGAACAAGTTTAAAAACAGGTGAATTTTCGTTCTCCGGCAATGTCAGTCCGATAGATGTTGCAAAAAAGATAATGAGCGGGAAAGTTAGACTGTATTCATTTACAATTCCCGAGGGTTACAATAAATTTGATGCGGCTGGAGTTTTTAAAGGGATTGACTGGATAGAGGGAAGTGGAAAATTTCTTGAAATATGTCACGATAAAAATTTTCTTAATTCTATCGGAGCAAAAGGAAAGCAGAGCTGTGAAGGACTTCTTTTCCCTTCAACTTATCACTTCCCGAAAGGAGTTGATATTATTGCTGTAATGACAAAGATGGCGGATCAGATGAAAGTGGTTTTAAAGAAATATGAAACCGAAATGGGCAAACTCGATTTTGATGCTTACGACTTTTTGAAACTTGCTTCGATCATTGAAAAAGAGACAGGCGTGAAAGAAGAACAGCCGATGATCGCCTCTGTTTTCTTAAACAGGCGCAGAATAGGGATGAAAATGCAGACTGATCCCTCAGTTATTTATGGACTTCTGCCCAAATTCACCGGAAATCTTACAAGAAAAGATCTCATGACAGATCACCCGTGGAATACATACACAAGATACGGATTCCCGGCAACACCGCTCTGTTTCCCCGGAGAAGGGGCGATAAAAAGCATAGTTTATCCTGATGACACAAAGTATCTCTATTTTGTCGCTACAGGAAAGGGCTATCACTATTTTTCAAAAACGCTTGTTGAGCATAACGCTGCCGTTGAACACTATCAGGTCAAAGGACTCAGAACGAAGTTTAATTACTGAAAGAAAAGCTGTTAATTCAGACTAAATCCTTCTGCTGTTTTCTCAGCGACACCGTTTGAGTTGTGCTCAACGCAACAAAGCTTTAATAGACAAATACCGGACTGACATCACCATCAGGGGTCTCATCAGGCATAAACTCATCATATAGACAGAGATCCGGAACTTGTTTACAGTATGATTCCATATCACGGAGAACTATTGCTCCGGT
>JAGOEX010000088.1 GCA_017997475.1 bacterium | reverse complement strand
CAGAACGATTTTGTGAATATTATAAGCACTGTATAGACTTCAAGACGGCCGACTATCATTGCAAACGAGAGAAACCATTCCTTCCAATAGGTAGCTTAACTGTTTCCTCTATTTTTTTCTATTTTCTAAAGAAATCTGCGGCTTTACCCTTGACACAAAAATCTTAATGTAATATAGTTTTTATGTACTTTAATTCTCTCAGTGAGGTCGCAATGTTAACCAGACTGAGCGTTCTAATTTTTTTTCTTTTAGTTTTTTCAGGTTGTGGTCAGATATCTACAGCCGGCAAAGAAAAAGAAAATGTTTCTGAAAGTTTTTCTGATTATCAGGACGATGATAATTATGTTAGTGACCTCTTAAATAATGATGCCGCGGAAGGTGAAAGTTCTGATTTCGATTTTTTTGATTATGATACGGAATATGCTGATGAAAATATCAACGAAAAACCTGATGAAGACGGGGTTTATGAAAAATATAAATTTCAGTGGACATTTGTTAAAGAAGAAAAAGATCTTGCGCACGTTTTTTCCCGCGGTGCTCAAAATAATGCCGCCATAGTTTTTAAAAATAAGTTTTACATTTTAAGTGGCGGGAATCCCAGTTTTATACTTCAATCTTTAAACGCAGTTGCCTGGACAGTTCTCTCTTCTGAAAATCTGCCTGTTTTTTCAGGACAGGGAACAGTTGTTGTTCACAGGGATATGATATTCGCTCTTACCGAAAGCGGTCTTTTCGTCAGTGAAGACGGTATAAAATGGGACTTGGTGGATCTGCCCGGAGGAATCGGCTTAAGAACGGGCTGGTCTTTAACATCATGGAACGATCATCTATGGATTGCAGGGGGGTATGCTGAAAATATAACTGCCAATGATCTTTGGTACTCCGGTGATGGAAAAACATGGATGATTCACAGTGTTTTTGAAAATGTTAAGGTTTCTGATAAGCAGTATCATTCGTGGGATGCGGAAAACGGGCTTGTCGGGATGTCATTTTTTAAAACAGATGACTATATGTTTCTGTTCGGAGGACATCTGGAAAAGAAAATAGACAGGTACAGCATTTTCCCTTACGGCGGAGGAGCAAGTTTTGCCTGTAGCCAGAGAATTTTCGGTTATTCAGATGTAAGTTACAGGATCAACAAAGATTCAATAACAGAAACAGTTGAAATTGTTGGGGACGGTTTAGGTATAACAAATGCTGTTGCATTCAGACATGCTGATAAAAACTGGATAACAGCCGGACAGATTATAAAAAGTGATGATTATTATGAACAGAGGTATACTGGTGGAACGACCATTGCCATTTGTTCAGATAACGATCCGCTTTCATATTTCTTTATGAAAAAAAGCAAAGATCTTTCAAATTGGGATTTTGATGATACCGTGCTTCCTGAAACTGTTGAAAAACTACCTGTAATTCTAAATTATAATGATAAAGTGTGGATTTTCGGTGCAGAAAATTCATCTGAGATATGGAATGGAACGGAACAGTTTTTCACATATGACAATGAAAAAGATTATGTCTGTTCCAGGGGTGAATATAAACTCGGCATGAGCGTTGTTATTAAGAACAATGAAGATGTTTTGAAATATAAAGGTTTTACAAAGATGCCATATTTACAGATTACAGGTGAAGTTGATGATCTGAGTCCGCTTTTTTGTCTTGAAGAGGTGGAAAGTCTGGAAGTGCAGGACACAACGATGCTTAAATCGCTGAATGGCTTAACGAACATAATCAGAATAAACCATCAAATGTATTTCATATCCACTAATTTGGAAAAAATTGAAATGATTAATCTTGGGAGAATTGGTGAGCCGGCAATCATTTCTTTTAATAAGTTGTTGAAATCTATAAAAATTAATAATTTAGAAAAGTTTCCCATCGAACTTAAGATAAGCAGTAATCCCATGCTTGAAGAGACAGATGTTTGCAGTTCTGAATCGGATTTATCACTGGATGGAGTTACTATTATTGATACCCCTAATCTTAGAAAGAATGATTTTACTGAAAAAATTACAAATGCTTTGAATATAAGGATTGAAAATGTTCCTATAAGTTCGGTGATGTTTCCAAAACTTGAGTATTCTGAAAAAATAAAATTAAAAGAGATTTTAGAGGATAAAGGTGATGCAGTTATTTTTCCAAAACTCAAAGAAGCGGGGGACATGACATTAGTGTATCTGGATCCCCAGGTGTTTCCTGTTCTTGAGAGAATTAATAACGATCTGGAAATATACGGAAACCAGTTATTTAAAGACAGCAATAATTTTCCGGCACTTACATCTGTCGGAGGAAGAATAGAGTTTATAAATTTTTTTGAAAGTGAAATAAGCGGTTTTAATTCATTGAAAACGGTGGGCGGAATTTCTTTTAGTCAGGGGATGGTTGAAAGAGTTTCAGGGTTTGACTCTTTGACAACCATTGATTCTTTTTCAGTTTCAAGTAATGAATTCATAAAAGATTTTTCGGGTTTCATATTTTTAAACAGGATTCAGGAACTGTCAATGAAATCTATTTTTATTGAAGGTAATAAATTGTTGGAAAACATAGATGCACTTAATATTATCAGAAAAATCAGTTCCATAAAAATTCTTGACAATAGTTCTCTTGTGGACATTTCCGCGTTAAAAAACTGCACATCAATAGGGGATGATTTTCAAATATTTTCCCGCGGTGCGGGCGTACTTCCAGTTTCTCAGGCAAAGCTTATAACTGATCATTTTATCTCACTGGGAGCAAATGAAGAATCCATCTTTTTTTCAGGATGTTTTGAGAATTCATCGTGTGAATAGCCGCCACTATTCTGATTCTTTTTACATCACTTCCAGAACGATTTTGTGAATATTATAAGCACTGTATAGACTTCAAGTCGGCCTACTATCATTGCAAACGAGAGAAACCATTTCACATAATCTGCAAAAAAGGCATAATTCTCGGTTGGTCCGATTGAACCGAATCCGGGTCCGATATTTCCCACTGTTGCAAGTGAAGCGGTGAATGAAGTTGTAAGGTCAATTCCTGATGAAGCACAGACAAGTGTTGTCAGAAGGAGCATGGAAATATAAAGAAAAACAAATGCCGCAATCGAATAAACCATATCTTTTTTTATTACTTTTCCATCAATCCACAGAGGAAGAACCGCTCTTGGATGGAGAAGGTATTTCATTTCGTTGAGTGCAAGCTTGAAAAGTGTTACGAGTCTTATCACCTTTATTCCGCCGCCGGTTGAGCCGGAACATGCACCGAAAAACATAAGAAGAAAAAGTATCCCTTGAGAAAAAGCGGGCCATTTTTCAAAATCAGCTGTTGCGAAACCTGTTGTAGTCATGATCGAAGCGACCTGAAAAGATGCATATCTGAAAGATTCTGAAATTGTTGAATATGTTTTTTCGTAGAGGTTTATTGTCATGACCATTGTCGCAACTGCAAGAATGGAGAGATATGTGATAAGTTCAGTGTTTCTTAAAATGTTCTTTGTCTTTCCGATGAGCAGGCGGTAGTGGATTGTAAAGTTTATTCCGGCAAGTATCATGAAAACAGTAATAATTCCGTCAATGTATGCTGACTTGTATGCTCCGACAGAGTCGTTTCTCGGTGAAAATCCGCCTGTTGCAAGAGTTCCGAAAGTGTGAGTGAGTGCGTCAAAATAGCTCATTCCTCCGAATCTTAGAAGAATTGTCTGTGCAACTGTCATTCCAAGATAGATCAACCAGAGAACTTTTGCAGTTTCACGGATCCTTGGAGTAATTTTATCAACTGTCGGACCGGGTGCTTCGGCTTTAAGGAGCTGAAGCCCTCCCACTCCAAGAACAGGAAGTATGGCAACGGTAAGAACAACGATCCCCATACCGCCGAGCCAGTGAGTAATGCTTCGCCAGAAAAGCATTGATGAAGGGATGGATTCTATCGAAGTAAGTATCGTTGCCCCTGTTGTTGTGAATCCCGAAGCGGTTTCAAAAAAAGCATCACCAAAACTTGGTATCGCTCCCGAAATAAAGAAAGGGAGAGCTCCTACAAATGATGAAATTATCCAGCCGGCAAAAACGAGAAGAAATCCTTCTTTTGTTGACATCTTGCCGGTTTCCCAGTTCCGTGAAACAAAGATCATGACCGAAGCGATCACGATCGTGAAAGAGATAACATAAAAAAACGCTTTTGCTGATGCGATCTCATTTGAATAAAGTGCAATACCGGCAGGAATTATCATAAAAAATGCTGTTACTGCGGCAATTACCGCAAGCGGTCTGATGAGAAGTTTATATTTCATTTGTGTTTGCGAAAATGGTTTCAACTTTTGAGGCAACTGAGCTTTTTAAGATGACAATAATACTGTCTTCTTTCTGCAGCTGGAAACTGCCGTCAGGAATAAAAACCTTACCGTTCCTGCTTATTGCCGCAATTATGGAATCAAACGGCATTTTAAGTTCCCGGATAAGTTTTCCGACTGCAACACATTTTTCGGGAACCACAAACTCGATAGCTTCAGCATCACCTTCAAGGAGAGAATGAAAAGTTTTGATGTTGCCCCTTCTGATATATTTTAAAATTGCATCAACTGCACTTTTTTTGGGGCTTATGGTCACATCCACGCCCAGTTTCTGGGCAATTGACATATAACTCTGCTTGCTTACTGCCGCCACGGCTCTGTCAACGCCTGTGCTTTTTGCGTATAAAGCGGTGATAACATTGAGTTCCTGATTATCGGTAACTGTTACTATAAGATCTACTTCATTCAGTTTTTCCTCTTCAAAAAGTGATTCGTTCCTGACATCTCCGTTTATTACGAGAACATTGGGAAATGTTCTTGAAAGTTCCTTTGCTTCATCGTAATTTTCAACGACGATCTTGAGGTCTATAGGTTTTACTGAAAGAGTCCGGAGAAGATTTCTCGCGATCCTTGTTGTTCCGACGATCAGTGCACTTTTAACTTTCAGAGCCCTTTTCCCTGTTTTTGCAAGGATATAGTTCATCGCTTCGCTGTCTGCAACGATGAAGATGGTGTCACCCTCCCTGAGAACAGTGTTGCCAGATGGAATTATTTCCTTGTCGCCTCTTTTTATAAGTGCAATGATGAACTGCCGGTTGATCTCTCTTCTGATCTTCATCAGCGATTTGTTCTTAAATATCGAATTTTTCTCAATAATTCCGGCTCTTACTGTTATATCTGTCCCTTCAAATGTAAGAACATCTGTTGCGGCACCGCGGTCAATTATCTCAGTTATCTGTTTAGCCGCCTCTATTTCAGGGGAAATGACATAATCGGCACCGAGGAACGGTCTTCCGAAAACTTCAGCGTGCGAATACTCCAGGTTTCTGACTCTGGCGATCTTTTTTACATTTTCAAAAGTTGATGCGATCGAGCAGGCAATGAGATTGACTTCATCACTTTCAGTTACAGCGATGAAATAATCACCCGCCTGAATGTCGGCATCTTTTAATGTCTGGATAGAGTTTATTTCGCGGTTGAGTACGATGCAGTCGAGGTCGCTTTCCAGAAACTTTGCTCTGACAGTGTCCTTTTCAATTATTACGACATCCATTCCTTCTTTTATGAGATGTCTTGCAATGTCATAACCGACTGACCCTGCACCCGCAATAATAAATTTCATTGAATTACCTTAAAAACAGTAAATGAACATTCCCGCCAATATTAAAGAACTTATTTTTATTGTCAATTTATAGGAAAAGGAGGGGAGTTTTTAAGATTCAGTCTGCCCAGACAGCGGGATTGGGGGGGAAAAAGGAGTCTCTTTCGTTCATCAGTTTTTCGCAGTCATAACTCTCATCAACAGGAACAAGAATGATCGGACTTAGTGAATAGTCATCTCCGTTTTCACCTCTGTACTGAAGCCATTCGCCGGTCTGATTTTTTAACAGAAAGCTTGTGGCATCAATTATAAGCTGTTCCGATTCATCATAAACTATCCCTTCGATATTTCCGTTCTCTTTCAAATATGCATCAAAAGCGAAGATCTCTCTTCTTGCAATGTATAACTGCTCAGTTTTATTAAACATGTCAATGAAAACCGTTACGCCGGGATTTCCGTCATCATCAGCATCAACAAGCCGTGGATCATCCGGTTTGACCGATTCAGGAAGCGGTGTGTTGTAAGGATCGTCATATTCAATTCCAAGAAGTGTCGGAGTTTGGGGTCTGAAAAGATAAAAACCTCCGTTATCATCCTGTTTTATTTCCATGAAGGTTGAATCCGGAATTATTGCCTGCGTCAGTGCATCAGGAACAGTTGTCGTGAAATCCTGATTTGAGATCTGTTCGGAATGGCAGAAGCGGTCTGTTATCTTCAATTTTCCGCCTTCTTGTTCAAAAGTAGTAAAACCGTATGAAATTATAAGGTTTTTGAACACTCCCATCAATCCCATGTCTGAATAATATGCAACAATGTCGTAATGGGCATACCGTCCTTCAACGCTTTCCATAAAGCTTTCTTCAGTTATTTCAGTTGGTTGTTCATCTTCATCAGTTGTTTCTTCCGACTCCGACAAGGTTTCCGACTCCGCCAAGGCTTCGTCGGATAGCTCGCCGGACAAGTCATCGGACAGATCGTCTGAAAGTTCATAATCAGTTGTATCGGCAGTTTCCTCTTCGGTCTGTACACTTTCGTCAACAGATTCATCATTTGTCTCATCTGTTTCATCAACTTTGCCTAATTCATTGTTGGCACAGGATACGAAAAAAACAACACTGAAAACAACATAAAATCCCATCAATGATCTCATTGCGACCTCCAAAATGATAAAAAAAACACCAACACCGGATGCTTTTTTACCAAAGCTGTGAAATGAATTCGTCCTTGATTCTGAATTTTTGCGAAAAAGTACTTTTTTAAGGCGGAAAACTGTTTGAATTTATGAATGCGGACGGCTCTGTTTTATAGATTTTCTATATTCAAGAGGAGTTGCACCGGTTGATCTTTTAAAGAAACTGTTAAAAGCCGATTTTGTCCTGAATCCCGATTGAAGTGATATTTCAAGGATTGTTCTGTCATCAAATTCCGGGTTTGCAAACATTGACTTAACTTCCTGAATTCTCAGCTCATTTATATAAGTCATGAAGTTCTTGCCGAGCCGGTTGTTTATATACCTTCCAAGAAGATATGGCTGGACATTTATCATTTCGCCAAGCGTTGCAATCGTCAGATCAAAATTGAGATAAGGTTTCTGTTCAGTCATAATTTTTTCAATTCTTTTCCCGATTATTTCCGCATAATCATCACTGATAGTTGAAGATGGCAGTTTTTCCTCTTTTAAGGATTCAGTCATCTTTTTTGACTGTGAAAATATGTCAGGGTGGGAGATTGCGAAATAGGCAAAAAGATATATCCACGAAACTGAAGCAGTGTTCAGGATAAATTCGTGGATAACTGTGACAAAAGGACAGCAGACAAGAAAATAACTTCTCATCGGGACAAAGACAAACTGAAGAACTTCAATGAAAAGCCAGATCAGAACTGAGTATTTCAGCCATGAGACTTTCGCAGTATTTTCCTCAGAGCTGAATTCAAGGAATTTGATCTTGTAAGCCCTTATATTTACAAACATTAACAGAGAATATCCAAATGAAACAAAAAGAGAATAGATAAAAGAAAGTCTGAAAAAAAGATCGGGCAGGTCGCTGATGGTTAAAGCAGGAATGACAAAAAAAGCAACATACACCGAAAAAGGGATGATGTGAATGAGATGTTTTTTTGCAATTCGGTCAGTAACACCTGTAATTAACTGAATATATAAGTAAAACAGCGGCCACGAAACGCTGATAAAAGTGTTTGCTGTGACAATGAACTCTTTCGAGTAACTTATATAACTGTGCTTTCCGAGAAATACAAGAAGGAGCATCGTTGAATAGAAAAATATCGCAGTTCCAAGGATTCTGTTACTTATATCTTCGGATTTATTGAATATTTTTATTACCGCGAAAATGATCCCCGGAAATGCTCCAAGTGCAAGGATTATGCTCATTAAAGATCCTGAAAAAAGTTCAAAAAGCTCAAAATCCTAAATGGAATGGACTTTCAAGTCAATTTTTTGAACTGTTGCCGAAAAATTGTTTTTATTTGTGTAAGATATATCATTTTCTCAAAGATCTTTATATTTGGAGGGTCAATATGAAAAAAGTTCTATTTTTTACAGTTTTGATTCTTCTGCTCACATCAACAGCTTATGCGCAGAAGGTTTTTTCAGTTCAGTATGAAAATCAGGCAGATGTAAAGGTTTTTGTAGTAAATTACGAAAATCAGGCAGATCTTAAAGTTTACAAGGTGAAATACGAAAATCAGGCAGGGCAGAATGACGGAAAATGGTTTTTCACCCAGTACGAAAATCAGGCAAAAAAGAAGATTTTCTTCGTAAAATACGAAAATCAGGCCGATGTAAAGATCTATTTTGTAAAGTACGAAAACCAGGCCGGCTGGAAAAACAATTCAAAAAAACACTTCTTTTTTTAAAACCTGAACCTACCTCTCAAATCTGATCGCAAGTCCGCCGAAGTGGTTGGGCAGAAATGAATAGTAATCGCCGGGATCGTTCACGACCGGGTGGCGGTAGATATATTCAAGCATGAGAAAAACTCTTTTGCCGAGGTGAAATTCGAATCCGCCGTTTATGACGAGATTTCCGTCTCCGTATCCTTTTCTTTGAGATAATTCAAAGCCCTCTTCAAGTTCAATGTTTTCAGGTTTTTCTTTGCGGAATATCCAGTTTGTTTCGTATCCGAAAGTTGCATACGGTGTGAATGTGTCTTTAACTGTGTAGCTTAAATGAACAAAAACGGGCACTTGCAATATAATGTCAACATTTATTGGGTCAACGGCGAAGCCGATTCCTGAACTGAATGAAAGTGCAAACGGCGATTTGGGGTCAAGGACATTCACTTTGGCATCTGCGAGCAGTCCGCCGATGAAAAACTGCTTTATTCCAAAGTCAACGCGGTCGTGAACTCCGTGCCTGAAGTTGAACTGTCCGCTTATTGAATAAACATAAAACGGTCTTTCCTTATTTCCCTGATAAACTGTTCCGAACGAGTAGCTGCTTTTTCCCTTTTCAACTGTTTTTGCTGTCTGCATCATTCCGTATCCGCAGCTTGTCATAACAATGAATGAAAGACAAATAATGAGTTTTTTCAATAGTTTGCAAGCTCCTCTAAAATCTCTTTTTCAGTTGTCCCTTTGTTGCACAGCGCTCTGAAAGTTTCGCGGTCAAGGACGGGTTTATCCATATCCACTGTAAATTCAGCACTTTTTTCTATCATCATATAGTAATCATGCGGCAGGAATTCCCTGAACTTACAGTCCCAGCTCTCTTCGCCATCGCCACCTATCTTAACGATTTCAGGAAGAAAATCTTTGTGAAATTCAGTTGTTGCACGGATTATCCTGACCCCGATAACCGCCCAGTAAGTGACATTGTTGTTATTATAATCATACTGAACAGGAACGGCAACTCTCGGATCTGTTCTTATGTCGCTGTCTTCTGTCCATTCTGCAAGCCAGTTTTTTGCATCAGTTCTGCACGCTTCAATTTCACTTTTGCTAAGTTCATCTTCAAGAAGCGTCATTTCAGCACCGACTGAATCGGCACTTATAAATGCCAGCCCGTACATAAGCATGGTCATATAATTCAACCCGTCACTCAAAGAGAGATCTGATTCACCCTTTTCATAATGCACTTTGACTTCATCCATGAAATCGTCCCCAGTTATGGCAGTCAGAGCAGTATTAAGAAATCTGTAAGCTCTTGCATTTCTTAAATAAAAAGTCGCAAACGGTTCAACAGGCAGTTTCGGATAGATGTCAAAAGGTTTCGGTTCCGCATAAGTATATTTAGATGCGCCCATTTCAAGCGTTTTTGCATGAGTTTCGCGATTCTGGATCATGATGCTCTTAAAACTTTCAATCAGCTTTTCCTTGTATGCCTTTGTAAGGAGAAGGTTGTTGTTCTCTTCTCCCCGTTCAGGCAGAAGCAGTGTTTCAAGTGCATACGACTGATAATCGTACCAGCCCGAATCATCATCCGGCTCAAGATCGATTTTTCCGTCCTTAATCGCCGCGATAAGTTCATCCATGAAGTTTATCCCTCCTGCATAACCATCCCGGCAGGTGATCGACTGAAAATAGTCGGTTTCTTTGCTGTAACTTGCCGGAATAAGTGCAAAATGGTTGTTGCAGGACGACCCAATATAATCAGCAGGGTTATCTGAAAGGAAAGATTTTGTAATGGAAGAGACCTGATCAAGAGCCCCTATACCTATAATATAAGATTTAAGGGCGGTGACCGGAATATCTGCAAAAGGGTTGGTAAGATCGGAATAAACACCGAGTATCTGATCGTATTCAGTTTCAAGTTCAGGGACAGCAGTAATAGCAAGGGAAAGTGCGATCGCTCTCCCGACAGTCTCTTCAGTATAAGGATCTTCATCATCGTGATAGTTCTGAAGATAGCGGTCTCTCTTAAAGATCATCTTAAG
>JAGOEX010000087.1 GCA_017997475.1 bacterium | reverse complement strand
GATGAACCGGGAACAGGAAGGAAAATGTACAGCTCCGGACCGATAAAAAAGACAGGCACTTCGGAAAATGTCACTGTAACAGCAGGTAAATTCTATATTTTCGGTGTTGCATGGGTTAATCCAATGGCTTCCTATTATGCAACATATGACGGTATTTTCAATCCATTCGTTTCTCAGATAACAACTTTCGGTAAAACTCTTGGCGGAACAGCTATAACAGATTCATATCCGCTTCTGCCGACAATTCCGGGAACGAACAAAGGACTTACAAACTACAATATGTACTTTAACACAGGGAACACCAGTACCGAAATATGTGTCTGCAACAATCTCTGTCCCGCCCTAAATAACAAGAGATGCAACAATAACTGGATAGAAAACTGTGCGGCAGACACTTACGGCTGTCTTTCATGGGAAGCTGTTACTGATTGTGATTACAAAGACTGCGAAACCGACAACGGAGTCCCTGAATGTGTCAACAACTGTGTCAATGAATGTACTCTCAATAACAAGCAGTGTAACGGAAATGAAATAGAAAAATGTACGACAAATGCAGTTCACGGCTGCGCGGAATGGACTTTTGATCTTGACTGTTCCATCTCCATGATAACTCCGTACTGCGGTAAAGACGGCGAAAACAGTGCAAAATGTTACGAAGTTCCGCAGGTTTCTCAGGAATATATCGCCTCAAGCGGTGTAACTTTCTTCAATGCATCTGACGATTATTTCAAGGGAATGTATATTCAGGCAACACACAATGCCGTTATCACCGGTTTTAAAATTCACCTTCAGCAACCCGAAGGTGAAACAGGCGTAACCATTCCTTTTTCTGTATATGAAGGAAGCACCGAGTCAGGACCGTACACAAGAATTTACAGAAGCACACATGTTGTCGGATCTAACGGATACTACGGACCGACAGGCATAAATATCAGCGTCACAGCCGGCAAATATTATCTTCTGGCAGTTTATATGCCATACAACACCGGATATTATTATGTAAACGGCATTTCAACCGCACTTACATATGACCTGAAGTTCGGAACTTCTATAGGAAATGAATCATTCGCAACTTCAACTGAACCGGTTGCCGCATACACTTTTGACGGTCCATATCTTTCAAGCTATCGCATGTGGATTGAAAGTTATCTGAATTAATTCAAGGATTTATTTAAGGGCATTCTTAAGAACTTCGTGAGCCACTTCAAGAGTTTTCGCTTTTCCGCCAAGATCATAAGTAACAACTTTTCCTTCTTTAACGGTTTCTTCAATACCTTTCTGGAGTTTTGCCGCCATTTCATGTTCGCCAAGATATATCAGCATCATTTTCGCGGCAAGGAACATTGCCATAGGATTGACTTTGTACAATCCCTCGTACTTAGGAGCACTGCCGTGGACCGGCTCAAAAACCGCATATTCAGTACCGATGTTGGCACTGTGGGCAAATCCGAGTCCGCCGACAAGCTGTCCGGCAAGATCGCTGATTATGTCACCGAAAAGGTTCTCAGCAACAAGAACTTCATATTTCTCAGGTGATTTTACAAGCCACATTGCTATTGCGTCAACATTGTCAAACCAGCTGTCGATATGAGGATATTCCTTTGCAACTTTTTCAAACACTTCTGTCATAAGACCGCCTGTCTTTCTCAAAACATTCGGCTTTTCAACGAGTGTAACACTCTTTTTATTAAATTTATCAGCATGTTCGAAAGCGGAGCGGATGATTCTTTCAGCACCCTTTCTTGTTATGATCCTTGTAGAAATGGCCATATCTTCATTTGGAACATCCATGAAAATCTTCATTTTGGGAGCATCTTTGAGCATTGCTTTCTTCAGGTCGTCTGTAACAGGCCCGAACTCAACACCTGCATAGCTTCCTTCTGTGTTCTCACGGAAAACAGTGATGTTTATGTTGTCTTTCAAGTTGAGCGGACATCCCGGGATTGCTACATTGGGTCTTTCATTGCAGTAAAGGTCAAATTCCTGACGAAGTCTTACAATCGGCGAGAAGTATGTGAGATTCTTGTCCTTGAGTTCAGGAATAAGTTCCTCTTTTGCCTCTCTTTGCGGTTTTGATGTGATTGCTCCGAAAAGGGCGCAATTTGTCGTTTTCATCATATCGGTTGTTCTTTTGGGCAATGGATCGCCCTCTTTGCACCAGAATTCCCAGCCGATATCTCCGTGAATATATTCGGCATTTAATTTGAGACCGTCAAGAACGATCCTTGCGGCTTCCATAACTTCCTTACCAACGCCGTCACCCGGCAGCCATGCGATACGGTACTTTGCCATGTTCTTCTCCATTTGAAGTTGAAATATCTGAAAACTCTCCACAGTTAATGAACTTTATGCCCTGAGATTCTATCGTATGAATTTTAAGTGTCAAAAAAATTGAAAACCATTCAAAGTTAAAGTATTTTCAACACAGAAAATTTCATTCTTAACGGAGGATAAAATGAAAAACTACAAACATGATTTTATTGATTTTATGGTTGAATGTGAAGTTCTTATGTTCGGTGATTTCACGACAAAAAGCGGAAGAAAGACCCCGTTTTTCATCAATACCGGAAAATACAGAACAGGCGAACAGATAAGAAAACTCGGTCAGTTCTATGCCCAGTCAATTATGGAAAACACGAACGGCGAATTCGATGTTATGTTCGGACCTGCATACAAAGGGATCCCTCTTTGTGTCACAACTGCTATTGCACTGAGTGAAATGTATAATAAGGACACCGCTTTCTGCTTCAACCGCAAAGAGGCGAAAGATCACGGTGAAGGCGGTTCGATCATCGGTCATAAGCTTAAAGACGGTGACAGAGTTGTTATAATTGAAGATGTGACAACTGCCGGCACAAGCATTGCTGAAACCGTTCCGATACTTAAAGCGGCGGCAAATGTCGATGTCAATGCACTTGTCATTTCTGTAAACCGCATGGAACGGGGTACTGGTGAAAAAAGTGCACTCGATGAAATAAGGGAAACTTACGGAATGAAAACATTCCCGATCGTTTCAATGGCGGAAGTAACTGAATATCTTTACAATAAAGAGATCAAAGGGAAAATTCTTCTTGATGACAAAATCAAATCAATGATCGAAGATTACTACAAGCTTTACGGAGCAAGGTAACAACATCAAAGATCTCTTTCAAATCCAAGTGATTTTAAAAGCCGGATATCATCGTCCGGAGTTATTCCTTTAACGGTAAGAAGCTGTCCTGTGATTATGGAACTAGCACCTGCAAGGAATGGAAGTGCATGATTTTCTTTAAATATCTCAACTCTGCCGCCTCCTATCTTAATATCCTTTGAAGGCATGATGAGCCGCGCCAGCACTATTATTTTCACTGCTTCAAAAAGCGGGAAAAGCGGCTGGTTCTCAAGCGGAGTTCCGGGAATAGGAACAAGAAAATTAAGCGGCACCGAATCGGGATCGCATTCAGCTATCTCAAAAAGGAGATCTACTCTATCTGAAATTGATTCCCCTACTCCGAAAATGCCACCGACACAAAGCGACAATCCCGCAGTTTTAGCGTTTTTTATGGTCTCTTTTCGCTCTTCCCATGTGTGAGTTGTGCAAAGATTCGGAAAAAATTTCCGTGAAACTTCAAGGTTGTGATGAAACCTCTGAAGTCCCGCTTTTTTTAATTTTACAAGCTCCTCAAAAGACAAGATCCCGAGTGACCCGCAAACTTTCTGAGGAACTTCTTTTTTCTTAAAATATTCAACAGTTTCAGCAACTTTCTCAACATCTTCTGCTTCAAGACCTCTGCCAGAAGTGACAATCCCGTAGTAACTTCCAAATGGAGCGTCTACCTTCGCATGCTCAGAGATCTCTTCCTTTTCAAGCAGATCCCATATTTCTATTTTTGAATTATGATGGGCACTCTGGGCACAGAACCGGCAGTTTTCAGAACATTTGCCGCTTTTAGCGTTGATTATTGTGCAGGTCGAAATTCTGTTTCCCCTGAAATGATTCCTGAGAGTTCCGCCTAAGTAAACAATTTCATTAAAGTATTCAGCACCAAGCTTTAGAAACTCAACTGCTTCGTCTTTTGTCGGTTTTATTCCGTTTTTTGCGTTTTGGATAAATTTATGAAAATCCATCTTTCTCCTCTTTGAATTTCGGTGAATCGCCCCACTGGTTGTAACCGATCTCTTCACCGATAGAGTGTATTTTCATTTCGAGACTTTTCATGGTCGTTTCCGCATTCTCATTAAGACTCGGCTTGTTATCATAAATCTGATAACCTTTCCTGTATTTTGTTTCGGTAATATTCGGCATAATTATATTTGCTCCGGCTTTTAAACCGAGTTCTCTTCCTGTTTCACTCAGTGCCTGCAAAGCTGTGGTTGAAGCGATGTTGACATTTTTAAGCACGAGTCGGGTCACTGCTATCATTTTGAGTCCGAGTTCAAGCTGGTCATCTTTAATGTTTTCAAAATCAGGGATCGAATCGGCAAGAGGAGTCTGATGATGAGGAATGAACGGACCCATTCCGATCATGTGAACTCCGGTTTCTTTAAAAAACAATATATCGTTTGCAAGATCTTCGATCGTCTGCCAGGGAAGACCGATCATTACCCCTGTCCCTACCTGATAACCCAGTTTTCTCAAGATGTTAAGACATTCGACCCTTCTATCAAAACTGTGGTCCGCAGGGTGAAGTTTTCTGTAAAGCTCTCTGTTTGTCGTTTCAACTCTCAAAAGATATCTGTGAGCTCCGGCATCAAACCATCTTTTGTAAACTTCTTCACTCTGCTCACCTGTTGAAAGAGTCACACCAAGAGCACCATTCCCGATCTTTTTTATTTCGCGAAGAACCTTTTCTACAAATTTTACAAACTCATCATCCTCCCTTTCTCCCGATTGAAGAACTACAGAACCGTATTGCTGCTCATAGGCAAAATTAGCCACATCAATGATCTCTTCCATTTTGAGAAAATATCTTCCGGTGTTTTTATTTGACTTTCTGATTCCGCAGTAAAAACAGTCCTTTGCACATATATTACTGAACTCAATAAGACCTCTGAAAAACACTTTTTTTCCACTGTGTTTAATTTTTTCAGCATACGCCGCCGCATAAAGAGCTTCCAGATCGGATTTTTCTTTCAGCGACAAAAGTTTTATTATATCTTTTAAAATCATATTCTTACTCAAAAAGTGCAGTTGATAAGTACCTTTCGCCTGTATCAGGAATGATCACGACAACCCTTTTTCCCTTGTTTTCAGGTCTTGCGGCAACAGTTCTTGCCGCAGAAAGTGCCGCTCCTGAAGAAATTCCGCAGAAAACACCCTCCTCTCTTGCAATTTTTCTGCTTTCAGAAAATGCCTGATCTGTTGTAACTCTGATCACTTCATCAATGACACCTTTATCAAGAACGGCAGGGACAAAACCTGCTCCGATCCCCTGAAGTTTGTGAGGTCCGGGGGTTCCGCCGCTTAAGACTGGCGAATCATCTGGTTCAACTGCGATTATTAACACATCAGGATTTTTCTCTTTCAGCACTTTTCCGACACCTGTTATTGTTCCACCGGTACCCACACCAGCAACAAAAATATCAACATGCCCGTCACAGTCGTTCAATATTTCAACTGCCGTCGTCCTGACATGTGTTTCGGGATTTGCAGGGTTTGCAAACTGCTGAAGAATTATGTGCCCCGGATTTTCAGCAGCCATTTTTTCCGCCGCCTCAATTGCCCCCTTCATCCCTTTTTCACCCGGAGTCAGAACAAGTTCAGCCCCTAAAATTTTAAGAAGTTTTCTTCTTTCAATGCTCATCGTTTCAGGCATCGTGAGAATAAGTCTATACTCTTTGACAGCACATACAAAAGCGAGTCCGACACCCGTATTACCGCTTGTCGGCTCAACGATCGCAACATTTTTATTGAGCACGCCTCTTTTTTCACCATCTTCGATCATTGCAAGTGCAATTCTATCCTTGACGCTTGACATCGGATTAAAATATTCAAGTTTACCGATAACTTCAGCTCCGGTTTCCCTACTGATCGAGTTGAGTTTTACAAGGGGTGTGCTTCCGACAAGCTCAAGCATTGATCTGAAAATCTTTTCAACCATGATCAACCTCCTTATTCGAGTTTTTTTCTGTAAATAACAAGCTGCACACCTGTCTCATCCTTTTTAATATCAACTTTATCAGCCATGATAGCGACAAGCGGGAGTTCACAGTCATCTTCCACTTCGCCTGTAAGCTGCCAGTAATAGTTTGCAAGAGAGGGATCTCTTTTCGCTTTAAGAAGTTTTTTTATCCTGGCGATCTCTTCGTCTGAGATATGCAATCCCGGAAAATCAAATCCTATCCTGTATCCATCTGTCTGACACATGAGGTCGACTTTTGCACAGGAGTTGTAATTGTAAATGAAAAATGTAAGCACTTCGTCGATCATTTTTGTGATTTTTTTCACTTCATAACGCATTGTTCAACTCCTTTTTCTCAAAGCATCGATAAGAGGAACAAGAAAAGCCGCAACAAATCCGCCCGAAAACCCGTTATTGTAAAGATTGATACCCCCATGAAGAGCTATTACATTCATAACGATCGAAAGATGGAAAAAACCCGCCGCAATACCAGCTAAAGGACCGTAATGTCCTGCGATCGGAGCAAGTGTGGTGCCGAAAAGACCGGCCAGAATGACCGCGGTCGTATCTGTTTCCCAAACTTGTATCAGTGATGCAAGAAATACTCCGGCAAATATCGGAATGGAGTTTTTTAAATGTTTACCGTATGCAGAAAATCCTACCACGGTAAGCATACCGCCTACAACCGGTCCGTTAAATGAACCTCCCAGCAGAATAACGAAAAGAGATGATGCGATACCCATTACACCCATATTTATCAATGCCGACTCTATATTTCCTATCCTTACAAAATCACTTACCAGTCGACCTGACGATCTGTAAATGCTTTTCATCGCTTCAGAAACAGACGGATTAACAACGGTGTCACCATCTTCATCAAGATATTTTGAAGGTATGAGTTTTGAAGCCGCAAACCCTGTAATTATCAACAACACAAAGAAAACATTAAAGAAAACTGCTAAGAAAAAAGAATATTCTGAAGATATTATCTCAACAGGGCGCACTTTCAGTTCAAAACTCCTCATTATTGCAACAAAGAATGAGCCGACTATTCCGCCGGTAAAACCGATATTGTATATGTTGTATCCGTCGTGGAAACGGAGCATGTGCGAAGCCAGAGGCGGGAGAACGAACCCCGAGAGAATTCCGAAAAACATTGATGCCGGAACTGATATCCAAATTGCAAGACCTGATCCGAACGCAAGATAACTCACCATCGGAGCAAGCGTTGTTCCAAAAAGTGCAACAATGAGATAATTTCTGAAACTTGTCTTCATATATGCTGCATATAACCAGACTCCGATAAGCACAGGCCAGATGTTAAAAATGTTCTTCCCGAAGAAAGCAAAACCCGTAACAGTGAAAACCGCGGCAATGAAAGGTCCGTTGACATTCACTTTCAGAAATATAACCATCAGGGAAGCAGCCAGTCCGCAAAGCCCTGCGTTGACAAAAGCCGCACCTGATCCACCGACAGCCAGATAGTCGGTTAGCAGAATACCGGGTGAATAAATTATGTTCATTAGACCTGCAGGTATTTCCTTAACCGGAGAAATCGAAAAACCTGTCAGGATCAACATTAGCGGAAGAGCAACTAATAAAGGGTATTTAAAGTGTTCTTTCATGTCACCGGTTTCATTTTATGTGAAGTTCACCATCATGGAATTGCGCTTTTTTCAACTCGAATTTAAAATGTTTTGAATGTTTTAAAAGCAGTTTAAGTTCAGGCGGTGTGACAAAAGAAACTGCAGATCCGACCTTGCCTGCCCTTGCGCTTCTTCCTGTTCTATGGAGATAATCGAGAGATTCTTCAGGCATATCAAAATTTATAATAAAATCAATGTCTTTAACATCAAGTCCTCTTGCTGAAATATCAGAACTGATAAGAAATCTGGCAGCTCCTTTCCTGAAATTTTCGAGTGCAGTCTTCCTTTCAAATTTTTTGAATCTACCGTGAATTGCCGAAATCTTGAGGTTGTGAAACGAAAGCTTTTCAGAAAGCTCTGCAACAAGAACATCATTATTTACAAAAACAAGAGCTTTCTTATCTGCAAAAGCGGCATAGAATTTTCTGACAAGAAGTATCTTATCCCTTTTATCGCACTCAATGTAAAAATGTTCAAGATTCTGATTAATTTCAATTCTCTGAGTGGTTTTTATAAACACTGCGTCTTT
Organism: bacterium; assembly: GCA_017997475.1. Classification (GTDB taxonomy): domain Bacteria; phylum UBP6; class UBA1177; order UBA1177; family UBA1177; genus JAGOEX01. Next base: position 2,222 of record JAGOEX010000087.1, on the reverse strand, counting down.
TGTGACTGCTTTTGCCCTTTTAATAGTTTCACTCCCGATCGATGCAGAAAAAAGGATTGTCTGTCTCGCTGTTTTCACAAGGGTTCTGACAAGCCGCAGAAGGAGATTGAAATTATTGTCGTCAAGCATTCTGTCAGCTTCATCAATTACAAGCGTGCCGATGTCAGGGTTTATCTTTTTTGCGGTTATCAATTCAAGAATTCTTCCGGTGGATCCGACAATGATGTGAGGTTTCTTTTTCAACTTGTCAATCTGTCTGTTTATATTAGCACCACCGATGCACTGAGCTGAAGTGATCTTCAACCCTCCTGCAGTTACAAGCTTTTCTATCTCTCTGAATATCTGTATCGCGAGTTCATGCGTGGGGGCCAGTATTATTGCCTGATTTGATGTCTTCTGCTGATCTATTCTCATCAAAAGAGGCAGGAGATAGGCGAGCGTCTTGCCTGTTCCCGTTTCTGAACAACCGATAACATCTATCCCTTTGAGGAGCTCCGGGATCGCCTGAATCTGTATCTCAGTTGGTTCTGTAATTGACTGGACCGCAAGGGCTTTTACGAGATCTGTGTTTATCCCGGTCTCTTTGAATGATGATGCCGTCATTCGTATGCACCGGCTCTTTTCAGCATATCTACAATGTTATAATTACCTGTGAACTTAGCCCTGACAAGTGCGGTACGCCCTTTATCGTCCTTAGCATTAACATCCGCCTTTTTGTCAATAAGAGCTTTTACCGCCTGTGCAAAACCTCTGCCGGCCACTATCATCAGCGGAGTGCTTTTCTGTTTGTCTGTTACTGCAATGTTCGCACCTTTATTAATAAGATTGACAACAACATGTTCTTCTCTTTTTGCCGAAGCATAGAGCAGTACCGTTTCGCCGTCCTTGTCTCTCTGCTCAAGGTCGGCATCAGCCGCAATAAGGATATCTATCATCTGACTGTCACCGTTCCTGACTGCGTAATAAAGGGGGAAAAGACCATCTGTAAAACGGCGATTGACCGAAATGTTCCTTGATATGAGATTTGTAACTATGTCATGATAGCTGTTAAGTGTCCCGAAAGCCATAAGCTCATCCTGCTCGCTCCTTTTTTCAATAACGGCATCCTTGCTCAGAAGATAAAATACGGCTTCTCTCCTGTTCTCCCTCTTTGCATGTATGAGCGCTGTATTTCCGTCTCTGTCCGTTGAGTCTATGAGCGCCCCCCTTTCAACGAATATCTTTACAAAACGCATCTGCCCTTTTCTTGCTACGATCATCAGGGGCGATTCACCTAAATTGTTCTGTTTGTTGATATCAGCACCTTTATCAAGAAGCAGCATGGTTATGTCGTCGAAATTCTTATGAAGCGATATTGCAAGCGGAGTGTTGCCGTTGCCGTCGACTCCGTTAACAAATGCTCCGTTTTCAAGAAAAAGCTTTACAAGTCCGGCATTACCCCTTGCTGATGCGACAAGCATCGGAGAGTTGCCCTCAGCATCTTTGAGGTCTATCTTTGCTCCGTTCTTAACAAGCATGTGCACCATTCTCGGTTTATCGGCAATTACTGCAGACATGAGTGCCGTTTTTTTGGTATCGTCCATGAGGTTGATGTTTGCACCTCTTGTTATGAGGATGTTGGCAACCTCTTTTCTGTCATTTTCAACAGACCACATAAGCACAGTCTTTCCATTCTTGTCTTTTATGTTCAGGTTCGCGCCTGCATCAGCAAGAACTTCTATTATCTCACGGTTGTTCGTGAAAGCTGCGATCCACAATGCACTCAGACCGTCCGGGAATTTAATGTTCACGTTGACATTAAGTTGGACAAGAAGCTGAATGAGCTGACTGTCACCTATTACAAGACCTTTCTGCAAAAGCTTCACACCGTCTTCGTTCTTTAAAACGGCTCCGTATGTCTTTAAAAGTTTCGCTATTTCAAAACGGCGTGTCTCGATGCAGTACATAAGCAGTGACCTGCCCGTTTTGTCTGCAACATTTGCTTTTGCTCCTCCCTTAAGAAGAGTCGCGACCATATCAGTTCTTTTCTTTATTGATGCGTACCACAGAAGAGTAAGACCGTCTTCATACACAGCATTCAGATTCGGCTTCATCAAGACAAGAGAGCTGAGTCTGTCAATATCCTCGTTTGTGACCGCCTGTTTCACCATCCGGTCAACATCAGGCGGAACAGTTTTAACGCCAAGCTTGTTGAGCCGGTCAATTACATTTGAAGCTCCGCT
>JAGOEX010000086.1 GCA_017997475.1 bacterium | reverse complement strand
ACTTTTTGTGATGCGTGGATAACAACAGACTGCAAATGTGCTGCAGGATTTGAAAAAGATGCAGATGGATTGTGTGTTGACATTGATGAATGTGTGAAGGAAACTGATAACTGTGCCGCTGAAGGTTCAGAATGTACAAACACAGAAGGATCATTCACTTGTGCATGTGCTGAAAATTATGAAGGCGATGGACTTGTCTGTACATTCTGCGATCAGAATGATAAATGCGGAGCCGGTTGTTCCGCCTGTTCGGGTGACACACTTTACTGCATGGATAACGGTGACAGCACATCACAGTGTGTTGAATGCTATCAGGCAGATCAGTGTGACACAGTTGCCGGAGAGTTCTGCACAGCTAACCATGTATGCAGTCTTTGCCCGCTTCCTTTGACTGTCGCAACATGGGATAGCGGTGATGACGGCTGGACAAAGGATGGAGCATGGGTAAATAAAAACTCAAAAATGGAGTGGGGTTCAAGCACTAAATACAACAGCAGCTATACACACAATCTGACTTATGGAACTGAAACAGTTCTGACCCACTGTGTTAATGCAGGGGTTTCGTTCACTATTTCGCTCAGTGATGATACTTCGTGGGAGAGCGAATCGGGAACAGATAAAAATCAGCGTCTCTATGTAGAATGTTCGGGGAACGGTGGAACGGACTGGGTGAGCATGACACCTCCAACATTACCGAGTGACCAGACAAAAAACAGCGGATGCACAACATATTACTGTGACGGAAATCAGTCAGTTGACAGATCTTTTTCAGCAGTTGCACAAACCTGGATGTTCCCAGCAGGGTGCATTGCACCGAATGCATTGATTCGTTTCAGGGCAAACGGTTCATCGGCATGGGAACTGTATACTCCCGGCTGGACAGTAGATACAGTTGAAATGAAAGAGTTTTAATCAAAAAATTATTTGACAACTCGGCTCTAATCATTATATTCCACTTTTACTGAGCGGGAATAACTCAGTGGTAGAGTGCAACCTTGCCAAGGTTGACGTCGCGGGTTCGAATCCCGTTTCCCGCTCCATTTTTTTTGGTCTTTAACTAATCGAATATCTCAGTTTCAGAGGCGCCTTAGCCAAGCGGTAAGGCAGAGGTCTGCAAAATCTCCATCTCCGGTTCAAATCCGGAAGGCGCCTCCATTTATTCTCTGATTGCCGGCCGGAGTGGCGGAATTGGTAGACGCAAGGGACTTAAAATCCCTCGGGATACTCTCCTGTACCGGTTCGAGTCCGGTCTCCGGCACCATGAAATTCCACAAACCTTTTTAAAACAGATTGAGGATCGAAAAAGCCATTATCCAGAATGGTAGAAAGATTATTCTGAAAGACCTTATTCTGAATATTGAAAGAAATAAGACAAGTATCGACATGACAATTGATGCCGCAGGCAGAAATGTTACAGAAAGATCGGTCAGAGTAGTTGATACGGTAAACAGCTTAAGATAAGTCAACTGCAGGATCAGAGTGATTGCAAAGAAAAAAGAGAGAACAAACAACGGATTTCCAAAATTTCTGAATATATCGGATACTTCTTTGAATAAACTGATAATTGCGAAGAATGAAAAGACCGTTATTAACTGAAAAGCATAGAACTGACTGTCATGGAATCCTGATTTAATCAGAAAAAGGGTGGGATGTTCAGGATTGACAGCTATCCATGAAAATCCAAGCAGAAGAAATGAACCGTAAACAGATGTAACCGATGTGATGATGGAAAGTTTCAGGTTTTTAGAAAGATATGTGGCTAAAAGTATTGATCCGGATAATAGTGCGATCAGTTCAGGAAACATCGGCCAGTTGTATTCATGAAAGAAAAGAAGTGTTGCAAGATCAAAGGCAACCTGTTTTAAAGATACCGGCTGTATATAGTTGAGTGCCCATGCAGTTCCGGAAAGTTTTGCATAGATTAGTGGGATAAAAGTGAGTATTGAACCTGCAGACAGTAGGAAGAGTCGGCTTTTTTCAATATTCAGCAGATATCTGAAACAGATGAAAAAGAATATCAATACTGAATTAAACCAGAAAAGCTGGTGAATGAAAACCGAAAGCGTCAGATCTTCCATCTCAATGAAAATTCTTGTTGAAATAATGATCTGGTAAACAATGAAAAAAAGCTCATTCATTGCATTCCTCCAACTTGAACAGAGAACTTTCTTCAGCAGTGTTGATTCTTGTTAAGCATTCAGAATTGTTAAGTATTTCCAGGGAGAGCGTGTCGCCTTCAATTTTCATTGATTCATGCCACACAATATAATTGACACCCCATTTTTTCAGCGTCTGAAAAGATTTTTTATCAGGAAGACGGTTTATGTGGTATTGGTACATCATTCTCGGAACAGGAAAATATCCGTTGACACCGTTCACTGAATCGATCTTATGGGAAGTCTGCCAGTTTGTATAGATTATTTCTCTGTTGTACTGAAAAATATCATCCCATGAATTTACGAACATTGAAATATTCTCAACTTTTAAACTGAGACGGTCTGTTCCCTTGAAAATAAATTCAGCGGGATCATTGAAAATAGAATCATCCCAGTTCAGAAATTCGACATCCATCCTGCTCGGAAGCTCTATTATCAGAGGTCTGCCATCCATTTTCTTAATGTAATTGTAGATCATTGGAACTTTGTCTGTCATAGAAGCATCAAAACCTTTTATGGGAAGAGGAGTGCTTTCAAAAAAATGGAGTAGAAACATCGCGCTTATAAAAAAATTCTGATATTTTTTTCCCTTGAACAGTTTTTCAGTTGAAAGGGCTGCTCCGATCGACATCGCAAAAAGAAAGATGAAGTGAGCTCTAACAGCTACTCTGAGAAATCCAAGTGCTGGAATTAATTTGTAAAAAACATAAAGAGGCGAGTAGAAGACCTCTTTCATGTTGAACATGAAGACCGGACCTGCGGCAAGAAAAAGTCCGGCAAGTGCTGTCATTCCAAGAAAAAGACGGAAGTTATTCCATTTAAAAAATGAATAGATGAATAGTGCAAGCGCAATTAATCCTGTGAAATTGTAATGCCTCACAAAACCCCAGTTCATCGGGATCCCTGTCATTTTTCCAAGGTCAGGGTAAATAAGATTGTCAGGAAGTACAAGGATGAAGTCCAAAGGATTGATACTTGCCATCTTTACAGTGTAGAATTTGTCAAATATCTCAACAAATTCAAGTTCCTGAATGGTTTTTAGATAAAACAGCAGATGCGGAACAAAGATAGCGGCAGATATTAAAAGATACAGTGCGGCGGGTTTTATAAGTTCAGTCAGTTTCACTCTGTTCTTGAAAACAGATACAGCAGAAAATATAAATATCATGACAAACTGATAGAAGAAAACATAAAATGAAAAATATATCTGAATTCCGGCAAGAACTGATGACAGTACAAGAAATTTAATGTTTTTTTCATGGAACCACCTGAAAAGAAAATGAAGTGCAAGCACAGGAAAGAAGAAAAAGATAATTATTGAGTCATCAATGTGGGCAAAAGAGATGTTATTTACTGTGAATATGAACCCTGCAAGCATTTTTGCAGGAAAAAAAACGGTGAAATTTCCGGCAAATACAAATATTGCAAAAGCAGTCAGTGAAAAGATGGCGGATATGTAAAGATAATTTACCCAATAATCTGAAAGCCCCAGGTATTTCATAATAATAATAGGTAGTTGTATTCCTGGAGCTGATTCTCCGTACGCAAGTGGATTATGGACAGGATGCATCGGAGACCCGGGCTCTGTGCCTGTCAGGAAAGATTTTATCGATTCAAGAGAATAGGAGGAATACGAAAGGGCAAGCCATGTGTCACAGTTGCCGGAGATCTCTTTGCGGAGGGGTAGTTGCAGAAAAAGGATAAGAAAGAAAAAGAGATAGATGAGAAAAGCGATAGTTTTGTGTCTGAAAAAGGTTGTGAAAAAAAAGTGTTTCAAAATTACAAATCTCAAAAAATTCAGGAATATTAAACTGTTTTAACACCCAAAGTCAAGATAGAGCAGCTTGTGAGCGGGGAATCATGAAATCTGCTTGCAAAAAAATTCTATAAGTAGTAATATTATGTAATTTAAATGCTTCAGTTTGTGAAGTAAGAGTTGATTAGTGTCGGTAAAATAGATATCAGGGGTTTGTTGTGAAGAAAAAAATCTTAATTATTTTCAGTCTTATCTCTGGCTGCTCTTTTCTGTCTGGTCAGAGTTTGACCGGTTTGTATGCTTTAGCCGAAAATATTGCCGGCTATGAAGATGAAGACGAAGAGGAGATAGAAGAGGAAGGCGAAGAGGAAGCGGAAAATCCGGCTTTCGAAAACGAAGACGAGTTCTCTGCTGAAAAGGATGAACGGGAAGAAGAAGATCCGTTTATGAAAAAAGAAGAAAAAAAAGTGGTTGATGATTTTGTGCCGGATGATTTTAAGGACGAAGGGGTCAAAAAAGATGTTTTCGTGCAACCGGTTGATGATGATTTTGTTGTTGAAAAGAGAGAAAAAGGGAAGACGCACCGCTATGTTGAGCCCGATCTTGCCCGGATAGTTGTTCCGACATATCTTTATGCTGAGAATGTATTCAAATCCAAAAAACTTTTTGAACTTTACAGAAACGATGAAGTGATAATTCTTGAGGAATCAGGAGATTTTATGAAAGTTGAGTTTCTGGGCAAGGAGGGCTGGGTCCCGACTCAGGATGTAAGGATCGAAAAATGGCATACTTTCAGGATCTCGATGGAACTTTCAGGCGGTGTTGCCGGCGGTGGCGGTGAGATAAAGAATTTTGATGTCATCGGGAATTATGTTTTCCGTTTAAATGTCGCCGCGGTTCAGGATTTTGTTGTGGGTGTCGAGGGGAGAGGTCTTTCTTTTGATACAGATGTTCTCTATGCGGGCGGCGGTCTTATGCTGAGGTACTACATTCATGGAGTAAGGAGCAAAAAGACAAGAAGTGCGCTCAGTGCTTATGCCGGTTATCTCGGTGGATATGAAAAGAAAGGCGATTCATACGGTCTTGGTATAGGCGAATCAGAATATACAGTTTTTAACGGTGTCTATGCAGGTGGCTCACTTGATTATTATTTCAGAACTTTTGAATACATGGCAATAGGTCTGGGCGGGGATTTTACATTTGTGAAGCTTTACGGTGAAACTGAAACGGCCAAGCTAGAGAAAGAGTTCTATCAAGGTGGCGGTCATCTGAGCATCATGTTTAACATTTTGAGGTGAGAAATATGAAAAGATCGATCTTTATTTCAATTTTGATCATTTTTGCCTCCATTCCTTTTTTCAGCTCATGCAGCCCTGAAGAAACGCACCTTGATATAGAATGCAGTTCTTTCAATGACTGTGAACTGGGCGAAAGATGCTACAAGGCAAAATGTGTGAGCAACCTTCAGGAACCGAAAAATCCGCTTGATGAAAAAGAGGAGTTCGGAGGAATAGAGTATGTGACGAACAAGATATTCTATCAGGGCAGGGTCAGTCTTCCGGATGGATTTGTCCTCCCTTTCCAGAATCTGCAGGTTCAGTATGGAAAGAAGAATTTTGTTCAGAATGTCGACAAGGTTAACGGAACTTTCTGGGTCCGCACAAATGTTGTAGGAACGACACTTTTCATACTTAAGACAAACTATGAGGATGAGTCAAAGAATGTTCCTCTCATGCTGACGGTATTTCCTTCAAACGGAGAGAATTATTTCAAGAGAAAGCATATCGAGTTCAGCGTTAGAGAGACTGCTGTGGCGCTTGTTTTCCTTCAGCCCGGAATAGCAACTACGACAAATCCGCTTTATAATGCGGCACTCCTTGAGATGATAAGAGGTCTTGATGCGACACAGACACTTATCAGAATACTTACAGACAAAATGACAAGGGTCACACCGAGTATCATTGTTTCAGGCGATCTCGATGTTCAGAATGCAATTGCAGGAGCAGTCAATGAGCTTTTTTTCGGAAAGCCCGAAAAAGAAAAAGAGGAAGAGACGCCGCTTGCGCTTAAAGACGGGATAACAGTTACTCAGGATGACAAGACCGATACATTCCATCATGCAGTTTTCAGAGATCTTCCCCAGGAACACAGTGAAGAGGAGGTCGACAAGGTCTTTGTAAAGTATTTCAGCGAGAACGGATCATCTGTAAAAGCTTTCAACACAATGCCGAGATGGGTCTACTTCTATGTTGACTCAATGCCTAAAGAAGCGCTTCTGCCTGGAGATCCCGATTACGACGGAATTGATCCTGAAGCTAACCCTTCTTTTGTTGTTCCGCCTGAATATTATGTTTCTCCGACACTGAAATATGTAGTTCAGGCATATATCAATAAAAATATTGATTATCTTACCGAAAAACTCATTGTTGAAGGTCAGACCAACAGAATGGCTTCAGAGATAGCGACATATTTTGAAATGACTCCGGAAACCGAAAAAACGCAGTTGAGATTCAATGGCAAAGAGCTGGAAGAAGGTCTTCTCGTAAGCTATGTGCCTGCTCAGAACAGTGGAAATCTTATGAATAGAGCCATGGACCCGATCTGGGCAACTTACTTTTCCCAGATCATCCTTCCCATGATCATGATCTCTGCTGATGTCAACGACAACTTCCTGAAAATATTGACTAATTATGATAAAACTGTCAACAAGGGACTTTCGTCTCACCCGGTTCATGTCGTTGCCAGCGGAATAAGAAAAAGAGGTATCGGTCAGAGGGTCAATGACTTTATGAAAAGCAGAAAACAGTCTTTCGGAACACCTCTGTATAAAAGTGATCTTTACATAAAAGTCATGGAGGTCATTGTCAATTCATTCTCCGGTGAAACTAAGAGCAGCAGAGCTTTTCTTGAGGAACTGAAGGAGGTTACCGGCAGTGAAACTTATGTCGATCAGTTGCAGAAGATAACCGATCTTTTGTTCAGAAAGCTTGCGCCGGTTGATATAATTAAACTTTTCTCCGGAATGGATGCACCGATAATTGAATTTACCGATGAAGTGTTCAATTTCGGCAACACAGGCGAGGATGTCTATTATTTTAACGAAGTGATCGAAGAGGAAACTGATACTGAAACTACTGATGAGGAATACAACCCTTATCCGACAGAAGAAGATGTCTGTGCAAAGGAAAAATGTCTGTGTCTTCCTGAGAGCGGATTTAACACATCGGAATTTACTGTCGGGGATAAGCCGGGATGCATGCTTCAGGTTGCAGCCGGCAATAAAATGTTCCTCATGGGATCTGATTCAGATGATTCTTTCGTTATGGAAAAACCATCCCACTGGATAACGATAAATGATAATTTTCTTATTGACAAATATGAGGTCACAGTTTCACAATACAAGCGTTTCCTTAATGATATCAGCAACAAACCCTGGCTTCCTGAAAATGCCGCAAAGACTGATGACGAGCTCGGTCTTGAGAAATGTTACGGTAACGACAAATATCTTGAGGAATGGTTCGGAGAGTTCAGCGGAGATGACTTTATGGGTCCTTCAAAGGATAAAATGCCGGTTACAAGTGTCTGCTGGTATGCTGCAAATGCGTACTGCAAATGGGCAGGAAAGCGTCTTCCGACTGAAGAGGAATGGGAGTATGCCGCAAAAGTTTCAAATGATTGTATCTGTGCTCCCGGAGATACTGCATGCATTGAAACGGGTAAAAAATGTCCCGAAATGCCTTGGGGAACCGGTTTCTGGGACAGCATTAATATTTCCTATCAGGCGAATTACAGAAACAGTAATGATCCTTTTGAGCCGAGCAGGGAGCTTGAAGATCTCCTTTCCCCTGAAGATCTTCTGAAGGCATATCCTGAGCCGCATGTAACTCCTGTAGGATATTTCAACGGCAACAAATATGATGCATTCAATTCCAAGGATGGTAAAAGCCCGAGCGGTGTTTACGATATGTCGGGAAATGCTGAGGAATGGGTAGGAACGAGATTTTTCTATTACTCCGACCTTTTCCAGGGCGGAGTTCCTCTTCCGATCGGTGATCAGAGAACAGTTCGCGGAGGAAGCTGGAAGACATCAAGGCGGCTTATCAGGGCGACATTCAGAAGAGGTGTCAACCCGCAATATAGTTCCAACTCTGTCGGTTTCAGGTGTGCAATGGATATAACGCAATAATATAAGGTGCTTAAATGAGTAAAATGATCAAAACAATCATGCCGGTCTTACTGATCCTTTTTTCCGTTAATGTTTTTGCGGAAATAAAGCAGGAGGGTGATGAATGGCGAGTCTATGATGAGCAGTATTCTGAGGAGATCGAGTTCGAGTACCGTGATGTACTTATTGAACATCAGAAATGGGGCACAGGTGACTGGCTTCCGGGATGCGGAGGGCTGATGCCTCTCAGTGTCAAGTTCAATGTTGAGTACGGTGCTGAAATGGGTGCAAAAATGAAAGGCCGTGCCCATGCGAAATGGCCGGAAGCGGTAAAAGTATATTTTGAAGGCACTCCAAACGGTGGTGAAGCCGATATGTTCTACGGAATAAACATGGAAGCTCTCTGGAAGAATTGTTATAGCGGACAAGAGCAGGAACTCAGTAAATGGCTTAATTTTGACTTAAGCTTTCAGGACTACAAGATCTATGAACCTTTCCTTCTTGACGGAAATGTTGACAACCCTGTTTCAATGGAGGACAGCATTGACCATTTCCTGATATATGAAGGGACTCTGGCTGATATGGTGGGCGGATCATGCGGACTTTCCATACCTTTCATCGGCGACATATGCAGTCTGATCCATTTCAAGTTCGAACTTGACGGAAAAATGTATGTTGAAATATTCGGGAGCAGGATCGCCCTTGACGAGAAACAGGGTCGATCGATCTTTTCAGACGACCAGTATTTAGTTATTGAGCCGCCTCTTGTGGGAACCATAATGGAAATACCGGTTCATTATGAATCGAAGGTCTATTATGAAACGATCATAATCTTCACAATAACAATAAGAATAAGGATCCTTGAACTTGAATTTCCTATTCCAATCGAAATTCCGATTGCCGACGGTGACAAGATATGGACATATAATTCTCAAACTGTTTATTTCAACTTTCCGGCAATTTTCATAGACAGAAGAAGTCATAAATTTGCCGACACAGTTCCGGGGGATGAGGATTACTGGGAGTTTGAAGTGGAAAATATCGGATCAAGACCTCTTGAAGGAAAGATCATTTCAGACAACTCGAATTTCATTGTAATGCCTGATACTGTCAACCTCGATCCGGGTGGAAGCACTACAGTGACTGTTTTCTTCAAGCCATACGATGTCGGAACAAAGAAAGGGACAATAAAATTTTACAGCAATGATCCCGTTGAGCCGTATACGACCGTTTCTCTTTTCGGATACAGCAGTGAAAGCGACACCCAGTGGACAAAGGTCATTGAAGGTGACGAGCCGAGATGGGAAGTCGTTTCAAAAGGTAACGGCTGTTCCGTAAGTGTGATCGGGGGTGAACAATGAAAAGATCGTTTTCTGTCATCCCTTTACTGATTTTTGCGATCATGTTCTCCGGCTGTACAAGCGGAGGAGAGTATATGTTCCAGAAGACGGGACAGGATTTTGATGAAAAAGGGGGGATTTATAAAGGTGTCGACGATGTTACGGTCCATATTCCTGAAGGTGCTCTGCCTGAAGGAATAGATAAGATAACAATAACGGTCTATGCTCTTGACACAGCACCATTTACCAATGTTTCCAAACCCGTTACTAACATTTATTCGATCTCACCTGCGGCAATAGAGTTCACGAAAGACCTCACCGTGGTCATTCCATACAAGGAGAAATCATTTCCCAATCTGCTGGATGAACTTGACCTGAAACCTTATTTCTCGCTTGACAGGCAGAGTTTTGAAGTTTTTGACAAAGAGGTCTATCAGCTTGATGTCGAGAACAACATCATCAAGATAAGCACAAAATATCTCGGTAATTTCCATCTCGGTTTTCCGAAAGAACTTGTAAAACAGGAAGATTCCGATCCTTCCGGAATAGCTGAAATGATCCTTGTTCCGGCAGGTGATTTCCAGTTCGGTGCACCTCAGGGAACTAAGACCGGAGTGGCTGAGAACGAAGAAGGGATGAAAGAGTCAGAAGGGCTTAACACCGTATATCTCTCTGCGTATTACATTGATAAATATGAGGTGACAAACAGGCAGTATCAGCTTTGTCAGGAAGCCGGTGTCTGTGTCGAGCCGCATGACCTTACCTCTGTAATGTACCAGAATTATTACTATAATCCGAATTATGCCGGATTCCCTGTAATATGGGTCAGTTATAATCAGGCGCTTACATTCTGTCACTGGGCAGGGAAAACACTTCCGACAGAAGCACAGTGGGAAAAAGCGGCAAGAGGGGAAACTTTTACAGAATATCCCTGGGGTAAGGAGCCGCCGGCAGACAATATTGAAGCTACAGTTGCAAACTATTCAGCGCTTTTCGGTGATGTTACAAATGCAACATGGGGCGAAGACGGTGTTTCAAAGTACGGTGTCTATAATATGGCAGGAAATGTGGCCGAGTGGACT
>JAGOEX010000085.1 GCA_017997475.1 bacterium | reverse complement strand
CCTCTCCGGGAACTTCTATGTCGTCCATTTTAAGAGAAAACCCTTCATCAGTTTTCAGAATGTAACCTCTTTCGTTCATGAAAAGAACAAGCTGTTCCATGAAAAAAGGGTTCCCTTCGCTTCTTGAAAAAACGAACCGGTTCAAATCATGGCTGATCCTGTCATTCAGAATATTCTGAATAAAATCAGCCGCATCCGATTCAAGAAGCTTGTCTATGACCATCTCTTTGAAATTATCTGCGGTAATGCCGAGTATTACAGGTTTAGAGCCATCATCGTTAAGCCGTGAGAGCTGATATATCACAACAGGAAAATCGGCAAGTCTCTTGACCATGTTCTTAACGACTTCAAGCGAATCACTGTCAACCGCATGCATGTCATCAAGAACGATCATCAGCGGTTTTCTTTCTGCAAGAGAGACAAAAAAATCTGCAACAGCGAAAATCGTGTTCTCATATCTGCTTTTCGCATCCAGTATCTCGTAAACGGATCCTTTCCAGAAAACACCGGCAAGAGCTCCGATATAAGGTTTTGCCACTTCAAACTCGTTTTTCCTGCCTATCACATCGGCAGAGACAGAACTCCATATCTTCTCGAAATTCAACTTGTTCTCATCAGCAGAAACATTTTCATTCTGATCAAAGAATCTCTGGAAGAACGAAGTGAACATGTTCATTGACTGCCGCAGTATCGTGTCAGTGCTCAAACTCAGGATCTGAAAATCCCCGCCTGCTTTTCTTTTAACTTCATATATCAGTCGTGATTTTCCGATACCTGCTTCACCGAAAATGGTATATGAATGGAATTTTTTAAGATCTTTTGCCGCTATCGCCATTTCAACAAGTTCTGCAAGCTCCATTGATCTTCCTGTGAAAGCTGTGGAAAATGAAGAGCCCTCTTCTTTATTGAGTTTTCCCTTTATTTCAAAGACTTCAATGTCACAGTCCATCCCTTTGAACTTGAAAAATCCCGATGATTCAAGATTGTATCCGCTCTTTGCTCTTGATGCTGCCTTGCCGGCTATCCAGTCTGAGCCGAAAGGAGCTTTCATCATGAGTCTTGCCGCAAGATTGACATTGTCTCCCAGAGCGGTATAAGCCGATCTTCTTGAACTTCCGGTGAACCCGGCGTAAACGACTCCTTCAGTTATTCCCGACCTCATTTCAGTTGAGATATTTTTTCTGATATCACTGACACAGTTAACCGCCCGTTCAAGGTTATCTTCAAAACTGACAGGTGCTCCGAAAAGGGCAAGAAGTGTCGCCCCTTTATCTCCGAAATCAAAGCCGCTTATATATCCGCCATATTTCTGAACAAATCCGGCAAGATAGCTCAGCATATTTTCAATATCTTTGTTGTTTTCAGGCATTTTATATGAAATGAAAAGGGAGACCACTTCGCGGAACTCGCCTGCTATTCTCTGCTCAAGAACAGATTGAGGAATGAATTTTTTAAGATCCTCAATGGCTAGAGTACTTTCGGAATGCTCTTTTTCTATCTGAATTTTCAGCTCTTCCACAAAATAAGACACTCCGTTGAATACACTTTCGACAGAATCATGGATCATTTCATAGACTATGCTGTTCACACAAATGTCATTCCCTGTGCAGCAATGTTCCGCCTCGGCCGCCTTATCAACGACATCTCCGAAGAAAAGGAAATGTTCAATCTCTCCCCCCTTTGCGGCTATCCAGCATAGTTTGCCTGAAGAAATGCCTGATTTTGCTGATATTTTGAAAGAAAGTTCCTTGTGGGAAAGCACCGGATTTCCTATAAAAAAGGTTCTAATGTCAATCGCTGTCGCAACAGCCCTTCTTCCATCATCATCCTTAAATACTGCGGTAAAAGCATCTCCCGCAAAATTTATTATGAACCCGTTGTAACTGTAAACCGCCTCGATCAGAGGGTTGAAGATCGTGTTCATAAACTCGGATAATATTTCAGCACCGTCTTTTCCCTGTTCCATAAGCTTTCTTGTCATGTTTGTAAAGCCGGAAACATCTACAAAGAGAACTGATGCATCTATACATCCTGATGAATTTGTTACATTATTTTTGAAGTAACCAAGTTGTTTAAGGTCGGGTAGAAGGTTTCTCATTTTATTCCTGTAAAAATCAGTAACAAAATATTATAGAAAAGGCAGAAAATAAAACAAGTTTAATAAGGTGTCTGGAACATTACCTGTTCACGACAACAAAGAACTCTCTCCCCTTTCTGTTGATGAGAAAAAGTATAGATTTGGATTTATTGACGATATTGACCACTTCAGAGACATTTTTCACCTTTTTCTTGTTGACAGCGATGATGATGTCCCCTTCCATGATGCCGGCCATGAAAGCAAGAGATCCGTTCTCAACTTTTAAAACGGTCACATTGTTCTTGTCCGTAGTGAGAGTAAGTCCGAGCTCTCCTGCAACTTCCTCAGATGAGAAAGATTCGGTTTCAGACATCAGAAACTCTTTTTCAAGAACGACTTCGATTTTCATGTTTTTGCCGTTCCTGATTATTTCAACCGGAAGTTTTTTACCAAACGGGCTGAAACCGACAGCATTTTTAAGTTTTGAAACACTGTCCACCGGCTTGTTGTTGAAACTCGTTATGACATCTCCTGACTGTATTCCTCCCTTTTCGGCGGGACTGCCCTTGGCGACACTGCCTATCAGCGCTCCCTCCACATTCTTTTCAATGTTGAGATATTCACGAAGATCGTCATTGAGCTCCTGAATAGTCACCCCCATCATGGCGCGCTGTATCTTGTTTCCTGAAATAAGTTGAGTAGTTATCTCTTTGATCATATTGGAAGGAACTGCAAAACCTATCCCCATATATCCGCCTGACTGGGAAAAAATTGCAGTGTTCATCCCGATAACTTCACCGTTTGTGTTGATGAGAGGACCGCCTGAGTTGCCGGGATTGATCGCCGCATCTGTCTGAATGAAATCCTCATATTCTGTCACATTCATCCCTGAACGCCCTTTTGCCGAAACAATTCCAAATGTTACAGTGTGGTTCAGCCCGAAAGGATTGCCTATCGCGATGGCAAAACTGCCCACTTTTATATTGTCTGAATTTGCGAATTTAAGCTCCTGGATATCCCCTTTTTTGAAACCTTCTATCTTTACCAGCCCGATATCTGTCTGTGGATCGGCACCGATAAGCTTCCCCTTGAACTTCTTGCCGTCTATTGTTATCTCTATCTTCTCAGCTTTTGAAATTACATGGTTATTTGTAACAAGATATCCCCCTTTCTCATCAATTACAAAACCTGTTCCCATCGCCTGACTTTTGGGATTATACGGCTGAGGAGCGCCCCTGAAACCGAACTGCCTTAAAAAATCGTAAAAAGGGTCCTGAACATTGCCTCTGGATTTTCTTTCAGTTTTTATCGAAGCGACACTTTTCTTCGCATTTTCAGATATTTTGATCACTTCCTGTTCAAAAGCATGCATGTCGGAAGCACTCAGATCCAGCATAAACACGAACATAACCCAAAAAACCGCCAGCACCTTTTTAAAATCTCTCATTTCAACCTCCATGGTCAATCCACATACTCAACAACTGACATTATATTTTTATTTCAGTTTTATGAAAATTCAAGGGCTGAAACCATTTTAAAAACTTGCCAAAGAATATGATTTATGGTAAGAAATCTGGTTTTTTATTGTATGTAACTTTTTTTTATCCGGAGGGTTTGATGTCAGGTCATAACAAGTGGAGCACCATTAAACACAAAAAAGGTGCAGCAGATGCTAAAAGAGGCAAGATTTTCACAAAGATCATCAAGGAAATAACCATTGCTGCAAAGGCCGGAGGCGGAAATCCCGACGGCAACCCGCGACTCAAAACTGCCCTGCTTTCAGCCAAAAGTGCAAACATGCCGCAGGACAACATCATCCGTGCCATCAAAAAAGGTACCGGTGAACTTGAAGGGATCACCTACGAAGAAGTGACATACGAAGGATACGGACCGGGCGGAGTTGCAGTAATGGTTGACTGCACCACAGACAACAAGAACAGAACTGTAGCCGAGATGAGGCGCCTTTTCCAGAAAGCCGGCGGCAACATGGGTGAAAGCGGTTGTGTCAACTGGATGTTTGAAAGAAAAGGTCAGATAATTATCCCCAAAGAGAACATCACCGAAGACCAGATCATGAACGACGCCCTTGAAGCAGGTGCTGAAGATGTGATCGATAGCGAAACTGTCTGGGAGATCAGGACAGCCCTTTCCGATCTGTATGCAGTATCTTCCGCACTTTCTGAAAAAGGATATGAAGTAGAGGAAAGCAAAATATCAAGAATACCTCAGAACTTTGTCAAAGTTGAAGGAAAAGTCGCTGAACAGGCTCTCCGTCTGGTTGAGATGCTTGAAGAAAGCGACGATGTTCAGGATGTCTTTGCAAATTACGATATCGATTTCTCCACAATAACAGAGGAGGAATAGCCCCTTTTGGAAAAAAAAGGATACATCATCTTAGGAATAGATCCCGGCAGTATCAAGACAGGTTTCGGACTCATAAATGTTTCAGGGAACAGCTATACTCACATTGAAAACGGGCTTATCGCTCCTCCCAAAGGGATGGAATTCAAGGAAAGGGTCGCATACATTTTCAGAGGAGTTTGTGAAACTATCGAGGAATTCAAACCCGATTATCTTTCTCTTGAAGACATCTTCATTTCAAAGAACGCTCAGAGTGCTTTGAAACTGGGCCACATCAGGGGTGCTGTCATGAGCGCTTCTGTAGTACACGGAATACCGGTGTTCGAGTATTCGCCTACAAGAGTGAAACAGTCGATAACAGGGAATGGAAGGGCTGAGAAATTTCAGATACAGGAAATGGTGAAGCTCCTTCTTAAATTAAAGGAAATACCTCAGGAAGATGCCGCAGATGCACTTGCGGTCGCAATAACACATGCTTTTTCGGTGTAAAAAATGATCGGTTATTTAAAAGGGACAGTGGTTTTTTCGCAGGATCGGGAAATAATAATCCTTACTGACGGAGGAACCGGTTATCTGGTAAGTGTTACACCTCAGGTAGCTTCTGCTCACTCTGAGGGAGACACTGTTGAGCTTTTTATCGAAACTTCGGTCCGAGAAGATGCGATCGTTCTGTTCGGATTTCCTAAAATGGAAGAGAGGAAGCTCTTTAATCTTCTTCGGGAAGTTAACAAGATCGGACCCAAGACCGCTCTCTCCATCCTTTCAAGCGGAACAGCGGAAGAGATCGGGTTTGCCATTGCATCGGGGAACGCCGGATTCTTTAAGAAGATCAGCGGTGTAGGCCAAAAAACTGCAGAAAGGATAATTATAGATCTGAAAGACAAAATGGGCAACTTTCCTTCCGAAGGAGGCGGTACGGTCATTACTGAATCAGACAGAAACACTCTCGATGCACAGGAAGGCCTTTTAGCTCTTGGATACAATCCTCTTCAGGTAAGACATGCACTTGCCAAAATAAATGAAAAAGATAAGATGAAAGCCGAAGCGATAGTTCGTGAGGCATTAAAGATAATTAACGGTAAAAGATGATGGAAGACAGACTGGTAGGCTCGGAAGTCAAATTTGAAGACTCTTCCCTTGAAGGCGGTTTGCGACCGCAGAACCTTTCCGGCTACATCGGACAGAAAACAGTTATCGACAACATAAAGATATATATCGAGGCGGCAAAAAGAAATGACCGCCAGCTTGACCACCTTCTTCTTGCAGGACCTCCGGGGCTTGGCAAGACCACATTAAGCCAGATCGTGGCAAATGAGATGGGTGTGAAGATATTCATAACAAGCGGGCCTGCCATTGAAAAGAAAGGTGACCTTGCCGGACTTCTGACATCCTTAAAGGAAAAAGATGTTCTTTTCATTGATGAGATTCACCGGCTCAACGCCTCTGTGGAAGAAAGTCTTTATTCCGCAATGGAAGATTTTTTCTTTGACATAATGCTTGGCGAAGGGGCACATGCCAAAAGCATGCGACTTCCCATTGAACCGTTCACACTTATTGGAGCTACAACAAAGACTGGATCACTTTCAAGTCCTCTCCGTGACAGATTTCAGATCGTTTTCAGGATGGATTATTATTCAGTTGAAGAACTCAAGAAAATAGTTGAGCGGTCATCTGAAATACTCGGCATAAAAACAAGCTCTGAAGGCGCTCTCGAGATCGCAAGAAGAGCCCGCGGAACACCGAGAATAGCAAACAGGATACTTAAAAGAATAAGGGATTTCGCCGAGATCAAAGGTGACGGAACAATAGGACTTGACATCACAAGATACGCTCTTGACCAGATGGAAATAGACGAAGACGGACTTGACCAGATGGATAGAACGATCCTTCTTACTATAATCGAATCTTTCAACTGCGGACCCGTCGGAGTTGAATCTATCGCCGCATCAGTAAGCGAGGAAAAGAGAACTCTTGAGGAGGTTTATGAACCTTATCTCATTAAATCGGGTTTCATTGCAAGAACACCGAAAGGGCGGGTCGTTACAAAGAAAACTCTTGAAAAATTTGGAATTGAGAATACTTTTCAGGGGAAACTGTTTTGAAAAAATATTACCAACAGCTCAAAAAGATCCATGATTTTCACTCTCTTGAAAGAAACGACCTGAAAGATTACATCCATCTTCAGAAAACAGAGGTTTCCAATCTTCTTTCAATTCCGCCTGAATTCTGGGTAATAATTGATTATGTGATACACCTGACAAGAGCAGTTCTGAAAAAACCGAAAATTGAAGCCGAGAAAGATTTGAAATCAGTCATAAAGCCGCTTTTTGACTGCTATAATTCCAAGATTGAAAGAATTCTTAGAAAAATGCCTGAAAATGAATTTCTGTACCTGAAACAGGATATGAAAAGTTTTCATCATATCATCTGTCACTCGGTAAACCTTATTGACAAAGGACTTCCCCACTTCATTCCGAGCTATCTTTTCATTGATTCGATTGAAAAAATGACTGTTCTGTATCCTCTTCACGAGAACTGCTGTGATCACGGAACACTTGCAAGAGGCAATTACCCTGTTCTCATGTCAAGATATATTTCGGAAAGTTTCACCCCGGGCATCAGGGATATCATCAATTTCCTTATCTGGCTGCAGAACATCCTGCCTCATGCCATAACCGACGACAGAGTTTATCTCAGAAATAGAATGATCAGCATTATGGAAGAGTTCATTTCAAACGAGCACCAGTTCAAAAACGCCGAAGATTATTCAACCAAAGAGCTTGTCATTGAACTCCGCGAAGTAATAACAGTTTCATATATCAGAGAAAACATCATCTCACTCCTTGAAAAAATAAAATCGCCCGCTTCACAGATACCGGTGTCTGAATGTCTTGATCACATTGCATCAATATTCATAGAAACCGGCAAACTTTCACCTGAAAGAACAACAGCGAGAGATCTCGCAATTGCAACCGAAATGTGCGGGAAGATCATTGAGGGAATAAAGAACGAATCTGAAAAGAAAGTCCTTTACGAAAACCTTGTCCTTGCAAATGCGTTGAAGCCGTATTTTCTTAAAGTCACCAGATACATGCTCGATCCGAAAACAGATCTGGAGCTGTGCAGACTTATAGAAATATGCGATTTTCTCTTTGTCACATACCCTTCTGTCAGAGCAACTGATGAACTGCTGGAACTTCTTGAGAACATTCATAAATCACTTGAAACTGAGCGTGAGCTTGTGTGCTCTACTAATTCAGTGACAATTGATCCCGAAGCAATGAACCTTTTCAAGTCGAAGATGAAGCAGGTCAGTGCAAGAAATTAATTATTTTCAATATTTATCTCAACAACAACCGGTTCATGATCTGAATGTTCAAACTGTGAAACGACTGTCCTGATCTCTTTGACCGTGATACCGGGACTGACAAGGAATCCGTCGATCACTGTGGTGAAATTCTCCCCTTTCATATATCCTTTTTCATTTGAACGGACTGATGGATTGTTTTTGTCAAAAACCCATTTCCACCCATCCGGAGTCATATTTTCATCAATGCGACCGAGCCATTTTAGGTTTTCCTCTTGTGTGGTGAACGAACCGAAATGCTCTTTTTCAATCCCCGGAAGAGAATGGTTCCAGTCACCTCCGGCAATTACCATATTTCCTTTTTTGTGTTCATTAACAAGAAATTCAACAACAAATTCGATCTGTTGTTTTTTCAACTCACCATCATCAAACGCGCTCAGATGAAGGTTGACCAGCACCAGCTCTCTCCCTTCTTCATCAAGCAATATTCTTGAAACGAGCATGCATCTTTTAAGGTCAAACAACCTTTCCGGCAGTTTTAAGTTTTCCGGAAGAGAATGCCTCGTCACTTCATCAGTAAATCTGAACTTTGACAAAGTCATAATGCCTGACCAGATTTTCCCCATTGGTGAATACCAAGGAACCGGAACAGAAAATGTCCTGAAATTTGTCGCGAACCAGCTTCCATATTCTTTATTTTCATTAGCAATTTCAAATGCCTGCAAAATATTGAATGTCCTTGAAGATTCAACATCAACTTCCTGAAGAAATATGATGTCGGCATTGATCTCTTTTATTTTTTTCTTAATTTCATCAAGGTTCTTCCGAACCGTTTCAATGTTTTCCGGCTTTGAACTATTCCCGCCGTCAAGAAAAAAGTCGGAAGATTTTCCAAGACCTGCATAACCGATATTCCAGCTTAATATTTTTATCTTTCCCTCTTTAAAAACCGCTCCGCCATCACGGATCTTCAAAGCATTTTCAACCTTTTCAGGCCTGTACTCAAAATAGAACGAAGCCCCGATAAAAAATGAAAAAAATATCAGCGGAATTCCGAAGATCACAAAAAGTATTCTGGTTGATGTGCTCATCTCTCACTTCAAAAAAAAGTTTACTCAAAAGAGTTTATATTATTTTTTAAAAAATGGAAAAAATGTTGATTGAAAATCTACTCTTTCGTTTTGATCTCTTTTGGAAGAAGTGAATCTTCGTATGTGCCGTTGCCAAGCTGTCCGCTTGTATTCAATCCCCAGCAGTGAACAATTCCTTCAGTGGTGACTGAACAGGTGTGTCTGTGACCGCAACTTACTGATTTTATTTTTGAATCTGTTTCATATTTCACTTTTACGGGTGTAAGAGAACTCTCTTTTGTGCCGGTTCCGAGCTGTCCTACAATGTTGCCGCCCCAGCAATATGCTTCATCTTTATCATCAATTGCACAGGTGTGTTCAAAACCGGCTGAAACAGATTTGAAAACCTTGTCCGAATTAAGTGCGACCGGAGTCAGCCGCATCTCAGTCGTCCCGTCTCCAAGCTGACCGTTCTTATTGTCTCCGAAACAGAATATTTTCCCTGCTTCACTCAGAATACATGTGTGAGAATAGCCGGCTGAAACCTTTACATATTTTCCTTCCGCTGTTTCAGATTTAACAGGAACAATGCTAAAATCTCCAAGCTCCGTTAAACTTCCTTCATTTCCTCCGTTTCCATCTCCAAGCTGTCCTCTGCCATTTGATCCCCAGCAGTAAACCCCGCCATCATCTGCAACAACACAAGTGTGACCGGAACCACTCGATATTTCAAGAATTTTTTTGTCTTTCAAAACTCCGCTCATGTCAACAGAAACCGGCTCGGGAACCACCTGAGATTCAGTTTCAGTGCCAAGACTCCCGAGTGTATTTCTACCCCAACAGTAGCCCTTGCCTTCAACATCAATTACACAAGTATGAATGGATCCGGAAGCAACATCTGTGATTTTTTTATCCTTTAAAATACCATCTGTATTAACTGGTGATGGATAATATTCAAACTCTCCCGAACCGACATCACCTCCATTCCCTAAAGCTCCTGAACTGTTGTCTCCCCAGCAATATGCTTTGTAATCATCTGTTACAGCACAAACATGAGAATAACCCGACTTGATGACATTCACTTTTTTACCATTAAGATAACCCGTCACATTAATAAAATACGGATATGAATTTGTGACAACTTCATAATAATCTCCAAGCTGTCCTTGTGAATTATCCCCCCAGCAGATCGGACTGTTTTTTTCATCCAGAGAACATGTATGCTGTCCGCCTGCTGAAACCGACAGGAGTGGATTTAGTTCCGCCAATCCCTTTTCCTGCGGTTCCTTAATTTCTTCCGGATCTTCAATCCACATACGGGTATCTTTTGCCTTTGATTCCTCATTTATAAGCCACGATTCAGGGAAACGGTATAAAATTCTTTTGAAAACATATTCCGGCTCTGTCTGAGTCACATAAAGCACCAGTAAATATAAATAATCTCCAAAAGAAAACACTCCTCCATGATTGCCCGTGACTTCATCGATGAAAAAGTGTTTAATATAGGCCTCTTTTGTTTCCATATCTATTGCTATAATTGACGGCTGAAAAGGCCAGTTCGTCTTTTCAAGCAGTTCAGGGGTTATCCACTCTCGTCCTTTGTCTTCCATGTCAAATGTTGTTGCCAAAGATAGAAACAACATGTTGCTCTCTTTTTTCGGATACATATTTACGAAATAGTTTGTGTGAAGATACCCTTCTCCTCCCATTTCAAAGTACGGG
>JAGOEX010000084.1 GCA_017997475.1 bacterium | reverse complement strand
CGTGGCAAGAGCTGTGGCATCAAAACCGTAATATCTGCTTCTTGATGAGCCATTCAGTTCTCTTGACAGTCTTATCCGGCGTAAAATGTGCCGGTGCATTACTCATTCTGTGTTTGTAAAACTTGGGATACCGGTAATAATGGTGACTCATGATGCAACGGAAACACTCGATTTTGATCATCTTTTTGTTTTTTCTAACGGTAGAATTATAAGAAACGGTAAACCTGAAGAACTCAAGACACTTATTGCCGACATGATCGGGCCTTTAAGATTTGACCATCCTTTTTCAAATGCTGACTGAATAAAAATCTGACCCGTTAATGCTTTACATTTAAGAAAATCCGTGTTAAGCATATTCGTCAATATGTTCTCTGGAATAGTTTAAAAACTCTGAAGTCTTCTGTCCCAAAGCTTTTGCCATGGACTTAAGACCAATGGGTCGGTTCTGAAAAGATCCGGTCTGCCGTTATTGCAAAGGAGGAATTTATGTGCATTTTTGAAAATCAGAAACTGTTATCTTCTCTTGGTATCAGGGAAATTAATTACGGAGCAACAACCGGTTTATCAAACGGATGGATCAAAACAACCGGAAAAGAGCTCCAAAGTATCTCACCGGTTGACGGCAAAGTCATTGCAACAGTTATTCAGGCGACAAAAGAAGAGTATGAACATGTTGCGAAAAAAGCTCACGAGGCATTTTTAAAATTCAGAATGATGCCTGCTCCGAAAAGAGGTGCCATTGTCCGTGAGATCGGAGACGAATTAAGAAAACACAAAGAAGAGCTGGGTCAGCTTGTCACACTTGAAATGGGCAAGATCAAAATGGAAGGAATGGGTGAAGTGCAGGAAATGATAGATGTCGCCGATTTCGCTCTGGGACTCAGCCGCCAGCTTTACGGATTGACTATGCACAGCGAAAGACCGGAACACAGAATGTATGAACAGTGGCATCCGCTCGGAGTGATCGGTGTTATTACATCATTCAATTTTCCAGTCGCAGTCTGGTCGTGGAATGCACTTCTTGCCGCGGTCTGCGGAGACAGCATAATATGGAAACCGAGTTCAAAAACGCCGCTTACAGCTATTGCAGTTCAGAACATCATTGCTCCGGTCGTTGACAAATACGATCTTGACGGAGTTTTCTCGATGGTGATAGGAAAAGGGAGCGATGTAGGTGATGCGGTAGTGAATGATCACAGAATTCCTCTTGTAAGCATGACTGGAAGCACAAAGATGGGAATTCAGATCGCTCAGTCACTGTCAAAAAGACTGGGCAGCAGTATTCTTGAACTCGGAGGGAACAATGCAGTGATTATCGCTGAAGATGCTGATCTTGACATGGCTCTAAGAGCAGTTCTCTTCGGCGCAATCGGCACAGCCGGACAGAGATGCACCTCTACAAGACGGGTGATAATTCATAAGTCTGTGAAAGATAAATTTATCCAAGCTCTTATTGATGCTTACAAACAGATAAAAATAGGTAATCCGCTTGATGAAAGCGTCAATATGGGTCCTGTGGCTGACAGTTCTGCCATAAACGACATGCTTGCATCAATTGAATCTCTTAAATCCGAGGGTGGTAAAATACTTTACGGCGGTGAACTGATTCAAGTTCCAAAGCTTGAAGGCGGTTTCTATATCACTCCGGCTATAGCTGAAGCAAAGAATGAAATGAAAATTGTGAAAGACGAAACTTTTGCACCTCTTCTTTATATAATTGAATATGAGAATTTCGAAGATGCAGTATTAATGAACAACGATGTTCCTCAGGGACTGAGTTCAACACTTTTTACAAACAGTGTCAGATATTCTGAAATGTGGCTTTCCCATATCGGGTCTGATTGCGGCATAGCTAATGTCAACATCGGAACGAGCGGAGCTGAGATCGGTGGAGCTTTCGGAGGAGAGAAAGAGACCGGATGGGGCAGGGAATCGGGCTCAGATTCGTGGAAACAGTACATGAGAAGGCAGACGAACACAATTAACTGGGGAACGGATCTGCCTCTGGCACAGGGAATAAAATTTGATCTGACAAACAGGAAATAAAGGAGAAAAAAATGACGACAAATGCAATTTTCACGCTTCCGCGTCCACAGAATGAGCCGGTTCTGGATTATGCTCCAGGGTCATTAGAAAGAGAAATATTAAAAAAAGAGCTCAATCATCAATTGGGTATTCAGATTGACATACCTTTAATAATAGGGGGGAAAGAAGTCAGAACCGGAAAAACAGTCAATGTTATTTCTCCACATGACCATCACCATATTCTGGGAACATGTCATTTGGGTGGTGAAAAAGAGGTTAACATGGCAATTGAAGCCGCAATGAAAGCAAAGAATGACTGGGAGGAGATGGATTGGCATCACCGTGCATCGATATTTCTTAAGGCAGGAGAGCTTCTTTCAACAAAATACAGGGCAGTTCTTAATGCGGCTACAATGCTTGGACAGAGCAAGACATGCTATCAGGCGGAAATTGATTCAGCTTGCGAGCTGATTGATTTTTACCGTTTTAATGCCCACTATCTTCAGGAAATATACAGAACTCAGCAGGTACACAACTCAAAAGGGGTATGGAACAGAATTGAATACAGGGCTCTTGAAGGGTTTGTCTTTGCTGTAACTCCGTTTAATTTTACTGCAATTGCAGGAAATCTGCCTATGTCTCCTGCTATCATGGGAAATGTTGTCTTATGGAAACCTGCTTCGACTTCACTTTTATCAAACTACTACATCATGCAGATACTTAAGGAAGCCGGACTTCCGGACGGAGTAATAAATTTTCTCCCCGGAAGCGGCGGTAATATCGGTGATCCTGCAATAGATTCTGAACTGTTTTCAGGAATTCATTTTACCGGCTCAACTGGGGTTTTCAGATCAATCTGGCAGAGAATAGCAAGTAATATCCGCAAATATAGATCATACCCGAAAACTGTCGGTGAAACAGGCGGCAAGGATTTCATTTTTGTTCACAGCAGTGCAAATTTTGAGGAAGTTGCTGTTGCCGCTGTCAGAGGGGCTTTTGAATATCAGGGACAGAAGTGTTCTGCCGCTTCAAGAATGTATGTTCCAAGATCGATGTGGAAGAAACTTAAACCGCTTCTTACTGAAATGACAGAAAGCATAAAAATGGGTGATGTGTGTGATTTCACCAATTTTATGGGCGCTGTAATAGACCATAAAAGTTTTGACAATACAATGAGTTACATAACAAAATCGAAAGAAAGCGCAGAAGCTGAAGTAATTGCAGGCGGAACAGGTGATGATAAGAATGGATATTTTATCCGTCCGACAATTGTTGAAACCTCAAATCCTCATTTTATAACAATGGAAGAAGAGATTTTCGCACCGGTGCTGTCTGTTTTTGTGTATGAAGAAAGTAAATTTGAGGAAACTATGGAGCTTTGTGACACAACTTCTCCTTATGCCCTTACTGGAGCGATTTTTGCGACTGACAGGAATGCTATAATTAAATCTGAAAAAATATTGAGGCATTGTGCCGGCAACTTTTATATCAATGATAAGCCGACTGGTGCTGTTGTAGGTCAGCAGCCGTTCGGAGGAGCAAGGGGAAGCGGGACAAATGACAAAGCCGGCAGTCACCTGAATCTTGTACGATGGGTCAGCCCGAGAACAATAAAAGAGACATTCGTTCCACCGGTGAGCTATGATTACAAATATATGAGTGATAACAATCTGTGTAAAAAAGAATAAAATGTTGAAAAAAAATGAAAAAAATGTTGAAAGAAAAGAAAATTTTGTATATACAAATGCAACTGGTTGTTTTTTCTTGAGATTAGGCGATATTAAATTGTTATTAGAAGTTAGGAGGAGTTTATGAGTGTAAATGTTGAAAGAATTCGCGAAGTTTTTGCGGATTATGCTCCCGAGAAGGGTAATTTTATGGTTTTACTGCATGAAGTGCAGAAAACATGCGGAAACTGGCTTCCTGAGGAGGCATTAAAGGAAGTTGCAAAACTTGCAGAAATGCCGCTGAACAAGGTTTACGGCTTTGTCTCTTTTTATTCTATGTTCTCAACAAAACCCAGAGGAAAGCACATTGTCAGGGTTTGCAAGGACGGTCCCTGTGCAGTAAAAGGTTCCATAATGCTTGCTGAACTTCTGATGAAAGAGCTTGATGTTGATGTTGATGAAACAACCGAAGACGGAAAGTTCACACTTGAGCAGACCGCATGTATCGGAACATGCACTGCCGCTCCGGCAATGATGATCGATGATGAGGTTTACGGGAATGTTACTCCTGAATCTCTGAACACAATACTGAAAAAGTACAGATAAGGAGGATAATATGAAATTTAACACAAAAATCCTTTCAACCGATAATGTTCTTTTGAAAAACATCGGTTCAATAGATCCTTTGAAAATCGACGATTACATTGCAGCCGGCGGATATGAAGCACTTAAAAAAGCCGTGAAAATGGACAGAAAGGAGATCATTGATGTTGTAAGTGATTCCGGTCTTCGCGGTAGAGGCGGAGCAAATTTCCCGACAGGGAGAAAATGGCTTTTCACCTATAATGCAAATGCCGATCAGAAATATCTTATCATCAATGCAGACGAAGGCGAGCCGGGAACCATAAAGGACAGGATACTCATGGAAGGCGACCCGCATCAGATCATTGAAGGGATGGTGATTGCAGCTTACGCTATCGGTGCGACGAAGGGATTTATCTATATCAGAGGCGAATACAGCGATTCAATAAAGACAATGAATGCCGCAATAAAACAGGCGACAGAAAAAGGGATGCTCGGGAAGAACATTCTTAACAGCGGATTCGATTTTGAAATG
This sequence comes from bacterium, assembly GCA_017997475.1. Taxonomy (GTDB): domain Bacteria; phylum UBP6; class UBA1177; order UBA1177; family UBA1177; genus JAGOEX01. Next base: position 5,825 of record JAGOEX010000084.1, on the reverse strand, counting down.
AGCGTTGCAATGGGCGGCGGTGCCTATGTATGCGGTGAAGAGACTGCGTTAATTGATTCAATGGAAGGGAAAAGAGGTGAGCCGCGGCTTAAACCCCCTTATCCGCCTGTTGAAGGTCTTTTCGGGAAACCGACAATAGTCAACAATGTAGAAACAATTGTCAATGTTCCGCACATTATTGCAAAGGGAGGCGAATGGTTCAGATCTCTTGGCGCTTCATGCAGTCCCGGAACAAAACTTTTCATGCTTTCCGGTGATGTTAACGAGCCCGGCATAGTTGAAACACCTGTTGATCTTTCTTTTGAAGAAGTGATCAATAAATTCGGAAAAGGTGTAACCGGTGGAAAAGTGAAGTTCGCCCAGATCGGTGGAAGTTCAGGAAACATATTCACTCCGGAAATGCTTAAAAAAGTATGGACTTATGAAAGGTGCTGCGAATTCAAGGTAAGTTACGGAACCGGCTCGATTTTTGTATGTAACGAAGAAAGAGGCATTGTTGATCATCTTCTTACTGTAGCTGAATTTTTCGAGCACGAATCATGCGGAAAATGCACTCCATGCAGAGAAGGGACACACAGAGTCAGAGAGATTATGGAAAAATTCGCTTACGGTGAAGGAACAGTCAGTGATCTGGAACTTCTCAATGAACTCTGTCATGTTATGAAGAGAAGTCCTATCTGTGGTCTTGGACAGGCATGTGTCAACCCTGTACTTGATGCGATCGAGCATTACAAAAACGAAATTTTGGCAAACTGATCAAATAAGGAGTAAAAAATGTCAGATAAAGTAAAAGTTATGATTGACGGGACCGAAGTGAGCGTTCCCGCTGATTTTACAGTGCTTCAGGCAGCACAGATCGCAGGAATAGATATTCCAACGCTTTGCTATCATCCTGATCTCAGAACAACCGGAAACTGCAGAGTTTGTATTGTCGAGATCGAAGGGATGCCCCTTTTCCAGCCGTCATGTGCATTTAAAGTTTACAGCAATATGAAAGTAAGGACAAACACACCGGAACTTAGAAAAGCACGCAAGATGATCGTTGAACTTATTGTTAGCCGTCACAACACAGACTGTCTCAAGTGTGACAGCAACCTCAATTGCGAACTGCAGAATCTTACAGACAAAATGAATATCCGTGATGTCCGCTTTGAAATTCAGCCCGATTTTGAGCACCCGATGGATAATTCAAATATCGTACAGAGAGATCCTTCCAAATGCGTAAATTGCGGAAGATGCATCAGGATGTGCAACGAGATCCAGACGGTCAACGCTCTTGAATGGACAGGTCGCGGATACCACAAAATGGCAATGACAACAATGGAAAAACCGCTTGCAGAAACTGCATGTATTTCCTGTGGTCAGTGCATAAATGTATGTCCTGTCGGTGCTCTCACTGAAAGAGATGACACAGAAATTGCGTGGTCGTTCATTGACGATCCTGAAATTCACACAGTTGTTCAGACTGCTCCTGCTATCAGAGCGGGTCTTGGTGAAGCTTGCGGACTTGAACAGGGTCACCTGAGTGCAGGAAAAATGTTCGCAGCAATAAAGAAAGTGGGATTCGACAAAGCGATGGATACCGATTTCACAGCCGATCTTACAATTCTTGAAGAAGGGACAGAATTCTTAGGCAGAGTTACAAGAGCAGTAAAAGACGGTGCGACCGATGTTGCTTTTCCGATGTTCACATCATGTTCACCGGGCTGGATCAATTTCATGGAAACTTTCTATCCCGAACTTCTTCCGAACCTTTCAACATGCAAGTCCCCTCAGCAGATGTTCGGTCCTCTCGCAAAGACCTACTACGCAGAAAAGGCAGGAATAGACCCTTCAAAGATCAGAGTTGTTTCAATGATGCCGTGTACCGCTAAAAAGCTGGAATGTGCAAGACCTGAAATGAATGCAAGCGGTTATCAGGATGTTGATGTAGTTCTTACAACAAGAGAATTCGCAAAAATGATCAAGACTGCAAATATCGATTTTGATAAGCTTGCTGAGATAAAGCCGGATGATCCGATGGGTATTTCTACAGGTGCGGCAGACATTTTCGCAAATACAGGCGGAGTTATGGAAGCGGCTCTTAGAACAGTTTATGAACTTGTAACAGGTGACCCGCTCACACTTAATTTCACTCCTGTCCGCGGACTGAAAGGGATAAAAGAAGCTGATATAACTATTGAAAAGACAGCTCCGGGATATGAATTTCTTAAAGGCGTTACAGTAAAAGTCGCAGTTGCAAGTTCGACAGGTCTTGCAAGGAAGCTTCTTGATGCAGTTAAAGCTGGGGACAAGACTTATCATTTCGTTGAGATCATGTGCTGTCCGGGTGGTTGTATCGGTGGCGGCGGACAGGCAAAACCGACATCATGGGAGATCAAGGCAAAGAGAGCGGCTGCAATTTATAGGGAAGATGAAAGCAGAGAGCTCAGAAAATCTCATGAAAGTCCGGCAGTTGCACAGATTTATAAAGAATTCCTCGGCAAGCCGAACAGTCATAAAGCTCACGAACTCCTTCATACTCACTACAAATCAAAATCACATCTTGCAAAATAGAATTTAAAGTATTATCTTTCTTTTAATTAGAGGTTCCTTTTTATCAATTTTCTTTTTGCGGAGATCTGTTATGAATACTTCTTTTATTGATCACGGAAGAATTTATGATTATCTTAAAAACACCAGTGAACCGGATTCAGCCGAACTGAATGAGATCCTTGACCGTGCAAGGGAACTCAAAGGGATAAGCTATGCCGCTGCGGAGCGGCTTCTGATGGTTGAAAAACCCGAACATCTTGAAAAGATATTTGAGACGGCAAGCTTCATTAAGAACGAGATATACGGCTGCCGGCTTGTCCTTTTTGCGCCTCTTTATGTCAGTAACATGTGTAACAACGAGTGTCTTTACTGTGCTTTCAAGAGGAGCAACAGAGAAATAACAAGAAGGACACTTACTCAGGAAGAGATAAGGCACGAAGTTGAAGCGCTCGTGAGTCAGGGTCACAAAAGGGTTCTGCTTGTTTCGGGTGAAGGGCTTGGCAGAAGTGCTCTTGATTACACACTTCAGGCAATTGACACGATCTATTCAACAAAAGTCGGCAAAGGTGAGATCAGAAGGATAAATGTCAACATTGCCGCTCTTGAAGTTGATGATTTCAGAAAACTTAAAGATGCAAAGATCGGTACATATCAGCTTTTTCAGGAAACTTACAACATAAACACCTATAAAAAGATGCATGTCGCAGGCCCTAAATCTGATTATGCATATCATCTGGGAGCGATGGACAGAGCGATGGAAGCTGGTATTCAGGATGTCGGTGTCGGAATCCTTTTCGGGCTTGAAGATTACCGTTTTGAAGTTATGGCGCTCCTTCAGCACATTGCCCATCTTGAAGAAAGGTTCGGTTTCGGAGTCCACACGATTTCCGTTCCCCGTCTTGAACCGGCAACCGGCTCAGATGTTTCCGTCCACCCGCCGTATGACATTGATGACACTACATTCAAGAAAATAATTGCGATATTGAGGATAACCGTTCCATATACCGGGATAATTCTTTCCACAAGAGAGACTGCGGAAACAAGGAGAAATGCAATCGAAATGGGTATTTCGCAGATAAGTGCCGGCTCAAGGACAAATCCGGGCGGTTATTCAGACGAAAATTCTGCAGAACAGTTCTCGCTTGGCGACCACCGCTCGCTTGAAGAAGTGATTCTCGATATTGCAAAAATGGGACATGTTCCAAGTTTCTGCACCGGCTGTTACCGGCTGGGGAGAGTGGGTCAAGATTTCATGGACCTTGCAAAACCGGGGCTTATAAAACATTACTGTCTCCCGAATGCGATGACCAGTTTTTACGAGTATCTTGTCAACTATGCGAAACCGGAAACAAAATCAATAGGACGCGAGCTTATCGACAGGATGATGAACGACATTCCCAACAGCGATTTAAGAGAAAGGACAAAAAAAGCTCTCACCGATATCGAAGCTGGTGCCACAGACCTTTACTGCTGAAAATCTCTGACATAAAAGAACATCGGTTCCGATTTTCCAAAATGTTGTCATATTGCAACAGGCAATTAGTGTTGTCTCTTGACAACAGTATAATATTTGTTATAATATCTTGAGTTTGTGGAGGAATTTATGATATGTTTTAAATGTCGCAAGGCGATTGCAGATGAGAAAAACGCTGTGTATGGTCTGCATAAGGAGTGTTTCGAGAAGTGGTTCATGCTTTCTGAAGCAATAGAATTTGCCGGAGTGGCACGAAAAGAAACAGATTCTGACAAAGAAAGAAATGAGCCGTTTTCACAATTCAATTCAAGTTTTTTTCAAGGCAAGTTTCGAAAATATTCTGCCTCTTTAAATGGTGTTGACTACATTCTGAAAGTTGAAGAGAAAGAATATCCGGAACTTCCTGCGACAGAATTTCTCTGTAACGAAATTGCAAGATTTTTTAAAATAGAAGTGCCTGAGTTCTACCTGATTGATTTCCACGGCAGAAATGCTTTTGTGAGTAAGAATTTCATCAACAAAAATAAGATCATGGCACTTCACCACATTTATCACTATTTCCAGAAAGATGAATTATTTGATGTAGAGACTTTGATCAAAATTATTGAAAAACAGACAGGGCAGGTTTCAGAAGTTGAAAGATTTGTTAAACTTTGCCTGTTTGACGCATTAATAGGAAATCATGACAGACATGGCAGAAATCTGGCTTTTATTGAAGAAGCAAAAGGTCATACTGTGCTTTCACCATTTTATGACAATCCGACTTACATTGGAGTTGAAGAAGAGATGTTGTTAGGTGCACAGCATGATCCAAAAGGAAAAATTGCGACGAGACTTACAAATGAGCCGACGATGAAGGATTATGCCACTGAATTTATTGAAACCGGTCACAGAATTCCGGTTGAAGAATTTATGAATGGTATCGATCTGGATAAGCTGGGGATAATTGTTTCAGAATCGTTTATTTCCCCAAAAAGGAAGACGGCGTTGATGAAAATTATTTATGAAAGAACAATGGAGCTGAGAAATGTCCTTAAAAATTGATAAGATAACAGCTATTGATGTTTATGCTGAATTTGGGAAAAGCAGAATACTGGTTGGACGATTAAACAAAATAAAAGACAAATTTCAGTTTACATATGACAGAAAATATCTTAAAAGTGAAAAAAAACTTTCATTAGGACCTGAATTTCCCATGACAAAAATACGGTTTTTTTCGGATTCACTTTTTAACAGCTTTAAGGACAGGATTCCTTCAAAAGAAAACCCTGCATACAGCGAATATTGTGAAAAATTCGGAGTTTCTTCTGATGAAAATAACGAACTTATCCTTCTTGCGACAATAGGAAGCCGAGGTCCGTCAAGTTTTGTATTTGAACCGGTCTTTGATTCGGAATTTACGGCTGTTGACCTTGCTGCATTTAGAAAAAAACTGAAACTTTCAATCCGTGATTTCGCAATACTTTTTGATTTTTCATATGCTACTTTGAACAAAATAGAAAATGGAAAAATGTCGGGACGGGACATATTGAAAAGAATTGAAATTTATGCCTTATTCAAAGAAACGGCTTTTTTTGAAATTGAAAGGAATAAAGCGAAAGTGCACTCAAAAGTTTATGAGTCAGTTAAAACCTTACTGTAGAACTCAACTCTTGAAAAAATTTGACTTCATTAACAGCCCTTTATATTTTACCTAAACCGTTCGATTTTCAATAAAAAACTTGACAAAAACCTCCTAAAGTGAAATGATTTCAATGAGTTAAAAAGAAACCTCAAAATCACTCAGGAGGTGAAGAAATGATACTGAGTTCAGGAA
>JAGOEX010000083.1 GCA_017997475.1 bacterium | reverse complement strand
GATTATATTTGTAAAAGAACTAAAATCAACAAGTATTTAGTATTGCAGATAGCTGGATTTTATTTGCTGTCTGAAGCAGGAACGATGACCTGTATCTTTTTTGCGCTTAAAAAAGCACCGTCACCAAGAACTCTGATGTTCGCCTCATAAACTATCGGGGCCTCTGTATCATTTATGCAGAATGTATTTTTGAAATATACATCGAAAGATACAAGTGTGCCTGGCTCAACTTTATAGAAAGTTGTGTCGTCTTTGCTGGCAACGCCTTCGGGCGGAGTTGCTTCATTGGGTTTTGATTCAACCACAAATGCGGCGACATTAACACCGTCGCACTCTTCATCGGACGATGTTGAAGTGGTAACATCCATCTGTACATAGGTGGTAAGTGCAACTACAGCATCGGCTATCTGATCGGACATTCCTGATCCGTCAGCATTTGCAGTGTGATAAAGGAAAGGGTCACCGTTCTTGTCTAATGAAGCAGTCCCTTCCGCGATTATCTTGTAGTCTTCCTCAGCGTAATTCGCCTCTTTTTCTGTTCCGGGAACACAGTTATAATTTGCATCAACTTCACACGAGAATCCGCTGTCGATACCGATGAACTTCGCGTTTATACCGTTCATGGCGATGATCGCGTCTTCAAGTGTGTGTCCTGGGCTTGCAGGATCCCAGTATTCTTCGCCGAATCCCTGTTTGCCGACCGGAATATGTGAAAAATCTTCATCAGTGATCATTATGAAAAGGGGCATTGCGAGTTCTCTGAAACACATTCCGCCGACATTTCCTTCTTTTCCTGTGCAGTCAACAGGCGCAAGATTGAAAGTTCCAGCTCCAAGGGGGGGCTGATTCAAAAGAGCATTGAAAAGCCCTGCACCGCTTGCCGCCTGATAGAGTGTCTCTTCGTGCGGTTCTGTTCCGCCGCTTGTTCCCGGCATGTTGTCAAGCGAGTTTTGTGCTTCGACAGGGTCTGTCGTTACATATTGGTCAACTTTGTAAACTTCATCCATTTTCTGCTTATTCCAGTCCATGAAGTGTGCTATCGAAAAACCGACTGTCATTCCTGGGATCTCTTTCGGCAGGTCTTCAATTATCTTTGTTTTAATTTCAGCTTTGAGATTATCCAGTTCCTGTCCCATCGAACCGGAAAGATCCAGAAGTATTGCGACATCCACTTTTGTTATATTGGTATTGAAATCGAGTTTGCGGTGAACTTTGTCAGGAGCGCTATAGGGGAGAACAACATAAAAAAGCCCGTCAGGGATCTTGCTGTTAGGATCTTTAGGGTCTGAACCGTAAACGATCTCAGCAAGGTCATCACTTCCGTCCCCGTCAGTATCCTTGTTGTAAGGATCAGTTCCGTCCTCTTTTTCTTTCTTATCCTTGATGCCGTCATTATCGCTGTCACGGTCAAGATAATCAGCCACTTCATCTGAGTCAGTATCTTTGCAGGGAATTGAAGGGCACTCCTCGATATCTGCTGTTCCGTCCCCGTCACTGTCAATGTCAAGGCAGTTTGGAAGTCCGTCTCCATCGACATCTTCACAACCTTCACTTCCGTTTGAAATGCCGTCATTATCATCATCGTCAGAAGCGACATCACAACCGCAGTCAAGGACGGTGTCACCCGTATCTCCGCTGTTTCCGGAATCACCTGTATCACCGGAGTTTCCCGTGTCGCCCGAATCTCCTGTGTTCCCTGAATTACCGGAATTACCGGAGTTTCCCGAATCACCTGATTCGTTTTCGTTTTCGTCTTTCACACATGACTGCACAATCACAAAAAAAAGAACCAGTGCAATGATAAGAACTTTTTTCATTTTTCACCTCGTATTTAAATAAAGATCAGTAATTCCGGTTTTATGACAAGGATAAGCCCAAGTGTGAGCATTAGAATTCCGCTCACTACTTTGAGGATCTTGGCATATTTTTCCTCAAAGCGGTATTTGCCCATCGTAAAGACAAATATCAGCACAATTATTGCAAGGGGGACAACATAATAAACATTGTAAAGGGCCATGTATAGATATTTCTGAAGAGTTGAAATATCCGATATTGAAAGAACTCTCGTATAAATTGCAGGAAGTCCGATCGTGCATCCGAGTTCGATGAGATTTACAAAAAAGGCGAGAGCGATCGTTCCTGCAAGGCCGAGGAAGATATTGTCAGTTCCCATTACCCCTCTCATTTTTTTAAAGAGTTTCGGTTTTGCGCTTTCGGGGATCATGAGCGACACACCCTTTTTAAAAAAGAAAAACTCCTTTAAGTTAATGAGACCCATTATAATTGCGACAACTCCAAGAAGGATTGTAACCGTTTCTGTTATCCCCATGAAAAGAAAAATGTTAAGCCATGCAGTCATGAACAGAAAATATACAACTCCTGACGCAACGACAAAAACAGTGCCTGTCATTATAAGCTTTTTTCTGCTTTTTGTGTTGACAAGAAGAGTGAGCAGAAACATCAGAACCCATATCGCGCAAGGGTTTATCCCGTCAAGAAGTCCAATCAGCAAAGTGAAGGAGGGGAGTGATATCAGTGACGCATCAAGTTTCCCAAGAAAAGGGACATCAACTGTCGTGTCGCTTGATGCATTCTTTACGGCATCGGGGTTTCCCGCAAGATATTCGGTTATCATCTTTTCAATAAGTTCTTCGTGTTCACCCACTTCATATCCTGTGACATACGAGCCGCCCAGAGTGAAAGTAGGCACACCGGGGTTATTAATTTTAAGATCGGTACATATCTTTTCAAACAGCTCTCTGTTTGTCTTGTCGCGGGCAACCTCAAGCCGTTTAAATTTTATCTGAGGAAATTTTATTTCCCAGGCATCAACAAGCGGTCTTGCCTTTTTGCAGTGAGGGCATTTGTGTGAATAAAAGAAGTAGAAAGTTGCATCGCTTGAGCCGGCAATGAATTTTTTTATCATCTGCTCTATCTTCTGCTGATATTCCTCAGCCGAATCCGGCTCATAACCCGCTTCACGCATATCACCTATGACAAAAAGGGGAACGACCGCCTTTTCCATCTCGAATCTTTCGATCAGTTCCTTAAAGCTTTTTTTAGTTTCAGAACTTTCAGTCACATTGATGCTGTTAAAATTTATGTCAGGATATTTTTCAGCAAGTTTTTTTACAAATTCAAGGGATGCGACACTTTTTGAACTTTTATCGGAATAATATGTGGTGAAATCAGCTCCAAATATGCAACTCGCTGATAACACTAAGAATATAAGAATTGCTTTTTTCATTTCATCTCTCCCTGCAGCATCTGAAACCGGCGTAAAGTTCGCTCCATCCAGCTGAATAAGTGCATTCCAGCCGGTCAATTGCTCCGGCACAGTTGAAAGCACCGCCTCTTATTTTATATCCGCTTCCTGTATCAGTTACTTCCCAGACATTTCCGTTTATATCGTGAGCTCCTGCAAAATTGACACAATCCTGAAATTCTCCTGTGAGAGCCGGCTTGAAACAGTAATATTCGTATCCGCAATTCGGGAATGTGCTGCATTCTGATTCAGGAATATCATTTTCAAGACAGTGATCATCACAAAAGGTGTCAACATTGTTACATATCTCGACATCCCAGTTGTTTCCCCATGAATATGTCAGCTTTTCAGGTCCTTCACAAATACTTACCCATTCTGAATCTCTGCACAGAAACTTTCCTGCCGCAACGCAGGCGAATTTAAATTGTTCGTAAGCAGCATTATTCATAGGGTTTTCCATCCACGGAAGCACTCCCTTTTTTGAAATTGCGATATCTGTTGCAGTTCCCTGATCTTCCGCTGTGGCGTCTTTTCTTGAAGCTTCATACCTGTCAATGCAGATCCTGCCCGCTTCAACCATATCATCAGGACATTCTGAAAGTTCGTCATTATCTGAAAAAAGTTCACTGTCTTTGTAAATGACCTCAGTATCGGCACAACTTGCGGTAAAAAGTATTGATAGTAAATAAAAAGCAAAGATTCTCATATGTTAACCTCAAAAATCGTAGTTTATCAGCAGCCGTATGTTGTGTCTGATGTAGTTTTCATCTGTGTAGTCGTTTTTTCCAAGAGTCGAGAAATTTTTTTCCAAAAGATAATAAATGCTGACTGTAAGATCTTCATCAGGGCTCCATCCCGGCTCAAATTCAAGAAGGAGAGCATGGTCAACACGCCTCTTTTTAACTATGCGGTCTGAATATTCCCAGACATCTTTATCAAACATTGTGCTGTTGCGATAAGTCGGGGTGAATATGAAAAACAGTTTTTCATAATTAAAACGACCTCTTACTGCTACTGTTGCATCTATGCCCCTGTTCTTTCCGGAAAGTGATGATATCCCTGATTCACCAAGATATGGATAACTTGAGCCGGAAATATCGTCATAAAAATTGAAATTGGCATTGCCGTAAATTCTTACATAGCTGTCAAATTCGCCGAAATAAAAATATTCACCAGTTGAAAAACCAGCGTAGGGGCCTCTCAGATATTTCAGCGTTGAATCGATACCGTGAGTGTAACCGCCTGTTATTGAGAAGAAAAAGCTCATATTGTCAGAGTGGTTGAAAAAGATCTCACCGTCTCCTGACCAGTCGGTGTAATAACTCCGGAAATCATCAAAGTCGTATCCCGCAAAAGTTCCGTAAATTGAAAAAGAGAGGTCATATTCACCGAATGTCGAGCTCCATCCGGCATTTATCATACCTGTCAGTTGGGATTGCCGCCACTTATCTGCAACCAGTCCGTTAACAAAAAGAGATGTTCCGATCGAAAAATCATAAATATCCAGATTTATTCCAATATCTGACAGGAGTTCTTTTGATCCGATCCTTTTGGTCGAATCTCTGCCAAGAGATGGAATGTAAGAATCATAACCTGTACCTGTTGAAAAGCTGCCAGACCATGAGATATCGTTTTCGTCGGCGTAACTATTTGTAAAAATTATCAGAATTATCAGAAGTAAACATTTTCTTAAACTTTGCACTTTCCTTTTTTTCCTTTTTTCTTTTTATCCTTTTTCTCCTTTTTCTTTTCTTTTTCCCGTTCTTTTTTTCTTTCTTCCGCCTTGGAATCATCGCTGTCGTCATCAAGGTCTACAGTGTCGGTTCCCTTGTTCTCTTTTTCGCCGCTCTTTTCGGGTTGTTTCTCATCGGCACAAACAGGGTTAAGGAAAAAAAATATTGCTATCACGGAAAAAAGGATCTTTTTCAAAGTTTCTCTCCTTAGTTCAACTTTTTAATTTATATACCATTTCCGCAAGATTTTCAACACCTGTTTCTTTCACAAAACAATATATTCTGTCCACATCGTGCTGTGCCGGATCAGAAAAGATCAGTTCTTCCGGCGTTGTTTTTCTTGAAGAAAATATTGAGGAAACAAGGCATTTAGTCAATGGGACCGGTCTCATTCCGGCTTTAAGGAGAGCAAAAAATCTTTTTGTTGACCATGTCAGAACAGTTGTTCCTGCGGGGAGATCGGAGAGATTTTCAAAACCGCATCCTCTTTTTCCAAGCAGGTTCTTTATTTGAAAAGCTCTAGTTGAAGCTGAGTATGAATTGTAAGGTCTTACCGGATACTGAACAGATACGGCAGGGTGTCTTTCATTTCCATAGAATTTATTAAGTGCGGCAATTATGTTTCTGACCAGGAAAGGTGAAGATCTGAAATGGAGAAGATATCTCAAAGGAATAGTGTCTGGCGGGGCTTCTATGGCAATATTTCCATTAAAAACAGGATATTGCGGCATGACAGAAGAGGGTTGGCATCGGTAGTTTTTAAGAAGTGTTATGTTAAATCCGATATCAAGTGACCCCGGAACGATAGAGATATCTCCATCAGGCAGAATGCTGCCGAAACTGAAAAACGGGACTCTGTTTCTGAAAAAGATTTTTTTAATGTAGAAGCTTTCAGGAGAAAAGTCATCTTCAATGAAAAAAAGTGTTTCTTTCTGTAGAAGATTTCCGATCTTGTCGATGGAATTTTTCTGTATTGCAAGAATTGCGGACTGATCTTTCTTTCCGTCTTTGAGAAATCCTTTTTCTAAAGGGGACAACTCGCCTGTCGAAGAAATGAAATAGTCAGAAATATCAGCCATATGGATGCATTTTTTTATAAGCACTGTCTCGGTCTTAATTTCAAGACGACTGAACGCAGATTCAATAACTGTCTGTGATTCCCTGTTGCCGAAAGAAATTATGCATGCCGAACGCTTCATGGGGTGAATAATATCGATCACCCTTGCATAAGCAAATTATTTTGATAATATCAGACAGTATTTTTGAGGATTGCAGGCAAGTGAAGCGTTTTATATTCATTTTATTTTTCATTTTAGCTGGATGTTCCGGAAAAAAGGAAAAAGTTAGAACCGATGACCCTTGCAGTAAGATCGTAAGCACTGCGCCAAGCATAACCGAGACTCTTTTTGAGCTCGGACTTGGGGACAGAACAGTGGGGGTGACTGATAACTGCAAACTTCCTCAAGATGCTGTAGATATTAAAAGAATAGGCAAAGTGCTCGATGTCAGCAGTGAGGCGGTCTTATCCTTAAACCCTGACACAGCGATAGTTCTCAGTGCTAACGAATCTCTTGCAGTGAAGATGAACAATCTTAAAATAAATACGATCGTTGTAGATCAGTCAACAATTGAAGGTTTCGTTTTCTCTTTAAAGATCATTGGCGAGGTTTGCTCTGTTCAGCAAAGTGCGGATGACCTCAATCGCAGCATCGAAGAAAAACTGAATAGTGTTCTAAGTAGCTTTAAGCCGGATAAGTCGCTGAAAATAATGGTTGTTGCCGGCAGAGATTATTTTGATGAAGGGATAAAGGATGTCTATATTGCAGGTCGTGACGGGTTTTATGAAAAGATTATGGAGATCATAGGAGTTCAGAATGTTTATCAGGGCTCTCTGGCATATCCGAAAATTCAGGTTGAAGGAATAATGACTCTTGATCCCGATATGATAATTGATGTTGTAACGATGGAAAACATCAGTGGAGAAAAGCTTGCAAGTATACAGAAAAACTGGGATAAGCTTAAAAATATTAAAGCAGTGAAAAACGGAAAAGTGTTTGTTGTAAATAAAGACTACTGGTCAATTCCGGGGCCGGGATATGTCAGGATCGTTGAAGATTTTATAGAGATGATAAAAAAATGACATTGATTATAAAATCTTTAAATGTACAAATTGACGGTTTTAAAATTATAAAAAATATCTCATTCTCAGCGTCACTTGGTGAAAACATCTCGATCATAGGTCCCAACGGAGCAGGAAAGACAACACTTTTAAGGGCTGTTGCAGGACTGGTCGATTTCAAAGGGACAGTTTTTATAAATGGCAATGACACTGGGAAAATTGATATCCTAAAAAGGGCGGCACTTGTTTCTTATGTTGCGCAATTATCTGATATTGCAGGTGATATAACGGTCAGACACTTTCTTGAACTTTCAAGGTTTCATAGTTTGAAACCTTGGGCAAGTCTGACTGTTTTGGAAAAGCGGCTCATTGAAAATGCACTGAATGTCACTCAGACAAAAGAGTTCGAAAAAAGGGAAATGTCAACTCTGAGCGGCGGGGAAAGACAGAGGGTTCTCATTGCAGGTGCGATTGTTCAGGATACTCCGCTCATTCTTCTTGATGAGCCGCTTAACTATCTTGATCCGGTTCAAAGGGATAAAGTGTCCAAACTTATCAGAAAAATTGCTGATGCAGGCAAAACTGTAATAACGGTAACACATGAAATTAATGAAGCTTTTTTATTTTCTTCAAGAATTATTGTTATGGCTGACGGCAGTATCGCCGCTGAAGGGAGCTGTGAAGATATTATAAATTCAGATATTCTTGAAAAGGTTTTCTCAACTTCTTTTCATAAATTAACCCATCCTGAAACAAATAGACCTCTTATGTTCCCAAAAGGGAGCGGCAATGAGTAAGCCATTGATAAAACTGACGATTCTGTTTGTGTCAGCGATAATTCTTTTGTGGATTCTACCATTTGCCGGAATGAACACTGTAGCATTTTCCTCAGAGATATTTCAGACGATACGGCTTCCAAGAGCCATCATGAGCTTTGCCGCCGGAGCAGTTCTAGGGGTTTGCGGAATGTCGTTCCAGTCAATGTTTCGTAACGACCTTGCAACGCCTTACACCCTCGGCATCAGCAGTGGAGCGGCACTTGGAGCTGTAATTGCGATAAAATTCATCTCATGTGCATCTTTCTGCCCTCTTTTTTCATTTGTCCAGATATTCAGCTTCATCGGTGCAATTGCCACGGTTGCTCTGATATATTCAGTGGTTAAGGCAAAAGAGAGGATGAATACTGATTTTCTTCTTCTTGCAGGGGTTGCCGTCAATTTCACTTTCAGCGGACTTATTCTGTTTATTCAATATCTTGCAAGCGGATCAGAAAGTTCGATGATGATAAGATGGATGACCGGCTCTCTGGATATAACGGGCTTTGAACCGGTTCTCAAGATAATTCCGGCACTTATCATTTTTCCTGTTTCGCTTTTACTTCACCGTGAACTTGACCTGATGAGGATAAATTCAGACATAGCCGCATCAAGGGGAGTGGATCTGAAAAAGACCGGGAACACAATATTTTTTGCAGTATCATTTGCAGTTGCGGTTGTTGTATCTCAAACAGGGCCGATCGGATTTGTCGGGATGATCGCACCTCATATCGGCAGGAAGCTGATCTCAAAAGAGCATAAATATCTGGCGGTTGCATCATTTATGATCGGCGGAATGATCCTTCTGATCGCTGACACTATATCAAGAACAGTCATCGCACCATCAGAAATCCCCGCGGGAGTGATCACAGCCCTCATCGGAGGACCTTTCTTTCTGTTTGTGCTGATAAAGAAGAAAAATTAGTGAATCCCTCTTGTTCTGTTAAGTATTCTGATCTGTTCTTTAGTATAGAACTTTTTGGGATAAGTGCTTTTAACTGTGAAGGTTTTCTTGTCAGTGAGGGTGAGTAGGGGATCTCCCTGTATCATCATTCCAAGCCACCACGATTCGATGAAAGCGTGGTCAAATCCGTAACTTGCATAATTTTCCCAGATGTCGTTGACCCACATCTGATAACCGGTTCCCCAGTTTTCTCCGTTTGCAAGTGCGATATTCATCACTTCAGGGTTGAAAATTCCTCCCGTTTTTGTACTGCCGAGCGTTGCAAGTCCGTATTCTCCTTTGAGATATTCACTTGCGATGTTGCCACCGTTTGCAGTATATCTTGAGATGGAGCAGTCAAAAAGGTTATAGAAACTTCCTTTCACCTTTCCGTTAATTATCTCATCAATTGTAAGAATGTTCGCCGGGTTAGGGGAGAAGTTGTCGTCAAAATAGATCTTCTGAGGGTCGCTGTGGATCCACTGATAGACATATTCAGCACCTTCTTTGGTCATGAAATCCATATATGTTGTCTTGCTGGTATCTTCCGGTCTTTCCCTTCTTTCATAGTTCTCTCCATAGATTGAACCGAGCTCCCAGTCACTGTCTCTTATCCCCATGTAATCTTCGTAAACATTGCCTGACTCATCAATATACACGCTCCAATCGTCATCGATAAACGAAAAGAAGTTTCTCGAATCAAAAAATGACCCATTTTTGCGGTATTCATGGGCTCTGCCAAGATAGTCCGAGATCTCTTTAACTGTGCCGATAATTCGTGATGAGAAGATTTCCAGTGTCAGGGCTTTTGGATATTTGTCATATATTCCGTTGCCGTCAACATCTTCCCAGGTACCATCCATATCCATGAAAAAGAACTCACTTGGAAATTCTTCATAAACTATTCCGTAAGGTTCACCGTAATCTGCATGCTGTTCAAAACTTGCAGGGGGCATATCTCCAATGAAAACGGCACCTTTTATTGAGTGATCATTATAACTTTCTTTAATTATCTCTTTCATGATTTCAGCTCCGCCCGGCATCCAGTAGCGGATTGCAGGAATAAATCCATCAGATTCAACATCCTGAATATATTGATCTAATTCATCATCAAGTTTGCCTTTTAGGGATTTGTTTACAAGAATAAGAAAGTCGTGATTTTCGAGTGTAACAACTGTTTCATCAGTATTGAATGTCCAGATTTTTCCTTTTACCGAGTTTCCTTCGTCATCTGTAACTATAACCTGCCAGAAATACTGAGTGTTAAGATCAAGTGGCTTTTCAGGTTTCCATTTTAAATCGCTTGAATTTTCAAGTACTTTGTCGGCAGGAACAATGTCAGTTCCAAATAAAAGAGTATATTTTACAGCACCTCCATCAGGATCGGAACTCGCTTTCCATGAAAGCTCGACTCCGTTGTCAACATTTTCAGCGCCGTCTTCAGGGGTTGGAGAAGTGGGAGGAAGTGGCTCAAGGTCCATATCTTCAGGTGTGCATGCTCTTTCGGTGGGATTTCCGTTTCCATCAATGTCATAACAGTAGCAGAGTTTATGAAGTTCATCACCAAAGAAAGTGGTTATCGCTTTTTTGTCAAAAGTGAGATAAGTATTTACCATTATTCCGAAATTATCATCAAGATTCCATGTTTCCCCGTCAATGAAAAGCTTTAAGCCACTTTCTTTTGCAGGGTCAGGAATGGCATCAGGGCAGACTCGGACAAAGCTGTTATTCACAAAATCATTTCTATAGAGATAAAGGTAAAAATATGTTGAATTAACTGTATCAACTTCATTTTCAGTCATCCAGTCAAGTGTTTCAAAAGAGGGGAGAATGTTTGCAGTATAATATGTGGTTTCTGAATATTCTGATGATGAAGTTATATAAAGATAACCCTCATAATCTGCCGCAAAAGTGTTGTCAATGTTTGAAAACACGAATTTATTTCCCGACTTGTCTGTTAATTCAC
>JAGOEX010000082.1 GCA_017997475.1 bacterium | reverse complement strand
AATTGTTAAGAAACAGTTAATTTTCCGTTAAGGATATTAGCAGGAAAAGATTTCAATTCAACTAAATTTGTAAAAAAGTTCTTTTGTGAAACACTACTTCAAAAGAAAATCAAGAATGTGTTTAAGTGCCTGATCATAATAGACTTTTTCTTCATTCAGGATTTCATGAAGTGCGTTTTCGATGACTATTTTTCTGCTGTTCTTCATGTTTTTTAAAATCTTGTCCTGTCTAAAGTTATCGACAACAGTGTCTGCGCTTGGCTGAAGAAGAAGGGTATGAGTGGTGAATGCAGGAGAAGAAGTTTCAATTTCTTTCATTGCGCGGATGCTTTCAACAACCCATCTGTTCGTCGGGCCTCCGAGAGCAAAATCCGGATTATGTTCAAGAAAAATTTTCTGTTTTTCAAAATTCTCCAAACTGTGTGTGATGTCATTATTTTCAAAAGGAGAGTCCGGATCATATTCCTTTTTTCCCGGAACAAAATCCTTGTCCTTTCCTGCTAAACAGAAAAGTTTTGCAAGAATGTTGATGATATTCTCAGGAACATTGCCGAAATTTATTCCCCACATTGGAGAAGAGAAAACCATTTTGTTGAATAAATTCAAACGGTTTTCAAGAAGAAATGAAACCGCTCCCCCCATTGAGTGGGATATTGAAAAAATTGGAATACCGCTTTTCTTTTCAGGAAGCACCTTCTTTTGGACAAAATAAGCCGCATCGTCAATGAAATGATCAAAATTTTCAACATAACCTTTCTGAGAATTTTCCAAAATTCTTTCGCTCGCACCCTGACCTCTGTGATCCATTGTAAAAACTGTGATGCCGGCATTATTAAGATCATTAAAAAAATGTTCATATTTCAAATAATATTCAGCCCTTCCTGTAAGAAAAAGGGCAACGGCTTTTTCAGTTCCGGCTTTGAAAACATCAAAAGCGATATTCGATCCGTTGACAGGGCTGTGGAAGTACTGCATTATATTATGAAATCCTCAATATTGTCAGATTCTCCAGTTATCGAAAGCGGAGCTTCATCTTTTATTACAAAAGTGTTTTCTATGCCGATAATGCCGTATCCGGGCAGAAACACTTTGGGTTCAAGTGCAATGACCATGTTGTTTTCAAGAGGGATCTTCTGTTTTTCGGCAACAACAGGAAGTTGATTTACTTCAGTTCCGATGCCGTGACCGATGAATTTCACTTTCTGTTCATTTCCCATGAAATTTGCTTTCCAGGAGTATTTTTCAAGTTCTTTTAAAGCAAAAGCATATATCTCTTCCCCCGTTTTTCCTGGCACAAGCAAACACTTAATATTATTAAGATATCCGTTCAATTCCTCATATGTTTTCTTTGTTTCTTCTGCCGGTTCACCGATGAAAAAAGTACGAGTGCTGTCTGCACAGTATCCATATTGGCATCCGACAAAATCTATCACAAAGCTGTTTTTTATCACTTCGCCGCTCGCACCCTGAGCCACAGCAGGGGAAAGACCAATGCCGCCGATCGGAAAATCGGTATAAGTAGGAGCAAGTGCGGAATCTCCGGTCACGACAAGTCCCATCGAGGCCTCCATATTCGCACCCCGCACCCAGAAAAGCCCCTGATGTCCGAGTTCTTTTTTTGCGAATTTTTCAATCTCCGCCTGAATGTCGATGTCTCTGTCGCCCTGTCTGAAAACCTTTTTTGCATGTTCCATGACAGATTGATTCATGATCCCCGCCTTTTTCATCAATTCAAGCTCGGAATCGCTTTTTATCATTTTTGTCAGCGAAAGGGGAAGTGAGCAGTCAGCCGGATCTTTTTCGAGGGCGAATTTTTTCTTGTAGAAAAGATATTCGGAAACGGTGGTAACATCAAGGGGAAGAGACCATGTCCCTTTTATCATTGCTGCGATACCGTCTGAATCCCAACTTTTAACACATTGGGGCGATTCCACCTGCGCCCTTAAGAGATTTTTCCTTACAAAATAGACACATTCCCCCTCTTTTTTAATTACAAGAGTTCCTTTCTGAACAGAGCCGGTAAAATAAAAAATGTCCTGATTGGAAGTAAGGACTGCACAATCAATGCTGAATGTTTCCAAATACTTGGCAAATCTCAACACCCTTGAATTCAGTTCTGAAAAATTAAAAAGTTGAAACATGGTCATCTCCTGAAAACTACCAGATTATTGCGTTCCAGCTATTTTCATCAAGCAGCTTAGTCGTGTAATGAATTGCGGATATTGCGTGATATGTCGCATCTAGCCGGAGTTCGTTTATATCGGGTCTTAAAGCTGTTGCACCGATCACTTTTTCAGGTCGTTTGATCCAGTAAGTGTCTTCCGGCTTAAACTGCAGTCCAAGAAGGTATCCGAGAGTTCCTTTAAGAATTTTTCCGTAGTATTTTATTCTGTTTTCATCTTTAAGTTCAAGCGCAAGGGCATATGCCTGGGAAAGGCCTTCTGAATAAACGGCCGTTGAAGCGAACTGAGTATCAAGAGCGCCCTGCCTGCCCGGAACGGCATCTCTTCCGAGAGGAGTATATTTTTTGAGCATCCAGTCCATAAGTGTGAAGACAAACTCGGCATGTTTTTTATCTTTTGTGACCATATATGTTTCCTGATAAGCCCTTATCTGCCATGGAACGAAAGGTCCATCCTGATTTTCCTTTTTATTCCAGAACTCTCTGTAATAAGGGAACGCTTTTTCAACGGTTTTCAAAGCCGGCTCATATTTTGAATGTTTATAGTATCTTATCAGCACAAGCAGTGTCTCTCCCGGATAGTACATCTGGTCGATGTCTCTTAACGGGCGGTAGAAATCGGTTTTCAGTTTGCCGTTTTCCTCCTGAAGAGAAATTATCGCATCTGCCATGAGTTTCATGTCCTCTTTGTATGAGGGCTCGTAAAGCTCTGTCATCGCACCCAGAAGGAATGCGGTCCCTGCAATGCTTGAAACGGCTCTGTGCTCTTTCCAGTCGAGATATTTGTAACCGTTTTCAAGTTTAAGTCCGCTTCTGAAAAGTTCTATCGCCTTTTTCACGCTTGCGATCATTCTTTCATCTTTTCTGTCTTTAGCGATCTCGGCAAGGACGAAAAGTCCGTTCAGATTTCTCAAAGCCCAGTCATCATCCGGTTCAAGATCTTTTGAAGGGAAGAATGTATACATATATCTTCCGTTCTTAAGCTGATTTTTCATATACCATTCAAATGCCGAATCTACGCTTTTGACTAAATCGCTCCTTGTTACTGAATCAACGGGTACAACGGTTCTGGAAAAAGCGATCTCCTTTGTTTCATCCATTCCTGCGGCAAGAACGAAATCCTGTGTCATAAAGGCGGTCAGCTTGCTTTCCTGCCATCCGTTCTCAGCCATTCCGGCATCAATTGAAAGCTGTCTTAAAAGTTCTGTCGCATCAGCGATCTGTCTTCTTGCGATCTGGGTTGAAAGCATTGTTGCGATCTTTCCATCCTTTGAAATTGAAAAACCCATTCCCTGTCTCATTTTAAGGGATACCGCCTGTTCGGAAGGTTTGATGTTTATTGCCGAATGAACCACTGAAATCTCGATGGAAGCAGGGTTTGCGTTGTTTACTTTTACTGACTTCACGATCTCTTTCATTGCATTTTCAAGTTTTGATGAAGATGAAAAAGCGACATCGGTCAATTCCCCTTTTCTGAAAACTGAAACCGCAAGCCCGACATTTCTTTTTGAAAGTGTTTCAGGGATGTCAGATGTGACATTGTTCTCATCACAAATTCCATCGGCATAACATTTAATTTTCTCTGCGATGAAGTGTGCTTCATTGAGTGTGAGCTTTTCATTGTTGAATGCTTCTATCTGAGCGACAAGAGGTATCTTTGAACGGTCTCTGACAACGGAAAACTCTGTCTTTCCAAGATATTTGCCGTCAACATTTACTGCTATTGTCCATGTTCCTGCTTTAAGCGGGCCGTTTCCTTTATAGTGAATTGTCGTGTTCTTCCAGTCAGGAGACATGTTCATTATTTTTGTATATGCTTTTTTCCCTTCCGGATCAAACCAGACGAACTCCGCATCATATTTGTTTTTAACAGGATTCCAGAAACCTCTTACAGCGTGATTTGTCTCATCTGTAGAGAGCGTGTCGCGCACTTCTGTCAATCCGCCGTTCCCTCCCGGTCTCGGCATTCCTACAACAAGTCCTGTAAGATTCCCTGAAAATTTTTCAGAAATCTCCGGTTTTGATGTACAGGATGAAATAATGGAAAAAGTGAACAAAAGAGAAGCAATGACGATCAGGTTCAGACATCTCTTTAAAAGCATGATAACCTCACAAAAATATTAAAAAACAAGCCAGATGTTACATAAAATGAAAAAAATGACAATTTTTGGATAAAAAAAACCCCGGGACGAACCCGGGGCATGAAAAATCAGAAAAAATTTAAATTATTTAGCTGCACAAACAGTTACACCAGAAAGCTGAGAAGAAATATCTCCAGCGCCATTTGCATAGTTTTTGGGATTGTACCAGGTTACACTGCCAGTAAATGCCAATCCACCATGATTAGAAACATCGCCGGCAGTTGAAACATTGACGGATCCTTCACCAAAAGCGTGGAAACAGGATATTCCTGGTTTGGAAGCAGCCCAATCAACATCAACAAGATATATTATTGATTTTGCATCTGAGAAAAGAGATGTACTGAGTTCTCCTACAGCAAGGTTTGCTTCATCAATTACAAGAATAACAACCGGATTTCCGCCTACACCCTGTCCACCCTGATTAAATACAGGAACCTGCATAATCTGTACGCCGTTACCATTTGTTGCATCAACATAATAAAAAGCACTTGACTGCATAGCTGCAACACCAGCCGGTTCAAGAGGAAGAGCTGCGCCACCGTAAGTTCCGGTTGCGAAAGCAGACTGAACTATACCGATAGTGCTGTCTTGAGGATCAGATTCGTTACCAACCTGATCTACAGAAAAATTGAAAGTTGCTGTTCCATACGGATTTGCATAAGCCGGGTCGCCTTCGTTTGTTTCAATTCCGCAAGCAGCTGACTGTGTAGGACAATTTTCAAGATAACAGTCAACTGTGTTATCTGCAGAACAGTTTGCTTGAGCACATTCTGCAAGTGCGTTGTAGTCGGTCTGTCCCTGTGTTGTACCTGAATCAAAACATGCCTGAAGACAAGCATCGTCACCCTCACCGCAGCCATTCATGCAAATAAGAATGTCTTCACATCCGCCTGCAGCGCTGTCACCTGTATTGCCAGTGTCCCCTGAGTTGCCGCTGTCACCAGTGTTGCCTGTGTTGCCTGTGTCACCGGTATTGCCTGTATCACCAGTATTTCCTGTGTTGCCTGTATCACCAGTGTTGCCTGTATCACCTGTGTTGCCAGTGTCGCCTGTGTCGCCGCCTTCAGCAATGCATCCTTTAGAGTCATCACAAACTTTACCATCATCTTCACAGTTTTTGTCTACCCAAACACTGTCAACGCACCACATGAAAACTTCACCGGAACATTTCTTTTCGCCATCTGTACATGATTCTGAATCTTCGGAACCGCAACTTGCAGCAAAAAGTGCAAGCGTTACAAGTACCATCGCAAGTAAAAGCTTCTTCATAAAATTACCTCCAAAAAAAAATATAAAATTCGGCATAAACCGCAAATCCACAAGGAGCGATTCTACACTTGAGTAACATTCTGTCAAGCAAATTCTGAGCAGAGAAGGAGAGTTTGCAGAAAAAACAAAATAACTTCGAAAAAGTATCGAATTTAAAAAAAAAGTGTTTTTAAATGTGTCATTTTTTAATACATATAATTTTGAACATTAAAAAAATGTGGCTGAAAAAAGGATTTTTAGTCACTCAACATTTTGAAATTACTAAAAAAAACATATATAAAAAAAATATTTGCATTTTAATATTAAAGTGTAAAATATTGTCAGGAGCAACCGGCTACATTTTTTTTAGTTTTTTTTAAAAGAAGGGGGTATTATGAAAAAAGAGATGAGAGCTGTTGAAGAAGAAGTGCCACTTGTCGTCGGTCTTAGTGCGCTAAGACCATTAAGTTCCTTTTCCTCAAAGCAGTGCTCAACTGCTTCACTGTTTCAACGAAAATTTTTTCCCGAATCAAGTCAGAGTGACTGGACAAGTTGGAAATGGCAGATCCAGAACAGCATTACAGATTCAAAAAAACTTTCCGAAATGTTTGCTTTGACTAAAGATGAACTGGATGCATTGAACAGTGGCGAAGTGACCCTTCCTTTCAGAATCACCCCTTACTATGCTTCTCTGCTTTACGGCAGGGAAAGTGATTATGCTCTCAGAAAAACAATGATACCTCTTTCAGATGAATTTTTTACCAGTTTCGGGGAAAGCGGAGATCCTTTGTGCGAAGAGCACATGTCTCCAGTTCCCAATGTTGTTCACCGTTATCCCGACAGAGTTCTTTTTCTTGCCACAGAATTCTGCAGTTCCTATTGCAGATACTGTACGAGACACAGGGTCGTCGGAAACAAGAACGAACTTCACAGGTTCAGCTCTAAATCATGGGAGAACGGGATCAATTACATTGCATCACATCCCGAAATAAGAGATGTCCTCATTTCAGGAGGAGATCCTCTTACAATGCCTGATGCAAGGATAGATTATCTTCTTTCAAGATTGCGTTCCATTCCTCATGTCGAGATCATCAGGATAGGGACAAAAGTTCCGGCTGTGCTTCCGCAGAGGATCACACCGAAACTTGTAAGAATGCTGAAAAAATATCACCCCCTGTTCATCAGCATTCATTTTACCCATCCGGATGAGATGACTCTTGAAACATCTGTTGCATGCAGAGCCCTTGCAGATGCCGGAATTCCCCTTGGAAGTCAGACTGTTCTGCTTAAAGGTGTGAATGATGATTCGAAAGTGCTGACAGATCTTTATCACCGGCTGCTGATGGTCCGTGTAAGACCTTACTATCTTTATCAGTGTGACCCTGTTCAGGGCTCTTCACATTTCAGGACAAGCGTTGAGACCGGACTCAAGATAATTGAGCAGATAAGGGGATTTACCAGCGGATATGCCGTTCCGACCTATGTTATTGATGCACCCGGCGGCGGTGGAAAGATCCCGATACTGCCTGACTACTATCAGGGAAGGGACGACAACTATGTTTACCTGAAGAATTTTGAGGGAAAAAAATACCGGTATCCCGATCCGGTAAGAACTCCATCGCTTTAGTTTACCATCTTTTAAAGGTGAAAAATGAAAATCGGTTTCACATACGATCTTAAAGACGACTATATTAAAATGGGTTTCAGTCCTGTTGAAGCTGCTGAGTTTGATACAATAGAAACGATCGAAGGAATTGAGAACTCGCTGAAAAAACTGGGATATTCTGTTGACAGGATCGGATCTGTAAAGTCGCTTGTTTCCAGATTATCAGCGGGAGACAAATGGGATCTGGTCTTTAATATTGCTGAAGGTGTCAACGGTATTGGAAGGGAAGCCCAGGTGCCTGCCATACTCGATGTTTACAGTATTCCTTATGTGTTTTCGGATCCGATGGTGCTTTCTCTTACTCTTCATAAGGGGATGACAAAGCGGATAGTGAGAGACGCAGGCATAAAAACCCCTCAGTTTCACATAGTTTACTGTTCCGGTGATATAAAAAATGTTGACATCCCTTATCCTCTTTTTGCAAAGCCGCTTTCTGAAGGGACAGGCAAGGGGATCGGCGCTTTGTCAATGATAAACAACGGCGGTGATCTTGAAAAAGCGTGTCTGCAGATGCTTAAAGAATACAATCAGCCGGTGCTTGTTGAAAAGTTTCTTCCGGGCCGCGAATTTACTGTAGGAATAACCGGAACAGGCAGCGACGCAAAGGTTGTCGGCATGATGGAGATAAATTTTCTTGCCGAAGCGGAAAGTGCCGCATATGGTCTTGTTAATAAGAAAAATTATGAAAAACTGATGAAATACACTCTTCCTGAAAAGGAGATGTACGATAAATGTGCTGAAACTGCACTTGCCGCATGGAGAGTTCTTGAGTGTCGTGACGGGGGAAGAATTGACCTGAGAAACAATGAGTCCGAAGAACCTGAATTCATTGAAGTCAATCCTCTTGCGGGGCTTAATCCAATTGATTCGGACCTTCCAATTCTTTCAAGAATGAACGGTCTTGATTATGACGGACTGATAAAACAGATCATGGATTCAGCAATAAAGAGGATTTTCAATGGAAAAAAACAGCAGTCATGAAATTCTTATCTTTCATCAATTTGTCCCTGATGATGCCCTTCCCGACGAAAAAGATGTTCTTGAGCAGGCGGAAGAGATCTCAAAAGTGCTTATCAGAGCAGGTTATGGCGTAAGAGCTGTTCCTGTAGATGACAAATTCCTTTTTGTTCCTGATATATTAAAAAAGCCGTATGCAGTTTTCAATCTTGTTGAAACATTTAACGGGAGTGCGGTCAACGCCCATCTTGTCCCGCTTATGCTTGAGCAATTCGGGATCCCTTTTTCGGGCAATTCATCTTCGGCGATATTTCTGACGACCAACAAACTTCTGACAAAAGACATTCTTTTTGCCAACAATATTCCCACTGCAAACTGGCACATAAAAGGAAGAGATGAAGAATTTCAGAAGGATCTTTATATTTTCAAGCCGGTTTCTGAAGATGCTTCGATAGGGATAACAGATGAAAATCTGAAAATACTTGAAAGTTCGCAGCAGGCGGATGAAGCAATAGAATATTTTGAAAAGAAATATAATCTGCCATATTTCTGTGAAAAGTTCATTGACGGAAGAGAGTTCAATGTTTCAGTGATAGGCAGCAAAGGAGAGCCGAAAGTTCTTTTCCCTGCTGAAATGGTGTTTTTTCAGGAAGGACACGAGAACAAGATACTCTGTTATGACTCGAAGTGGAACGAAGAATCTGAAAAATATGATTCATCCAGAAGATCCTTCGATCTCGGGGACGAGGACAGAAAATTGATAAAAAAACTGAAATCAATTTGTGAAAAATGCTGGAAGATATTCGGTCTTTCCGGCTATGTGAGAGTAGATTTCAGAGTTGACGGATCGAACAATCCATATGTTCTT
Organism: bacterium; assembly: GCA_017997475.1. Taxonomy (GTDB): domain Bacteria; phylum UBP6; class UBA1177; order UBA1177; family UBA1177; genus JAGOEX01. Next base: position 1,795 of record JAGOEX010000082.1, on the reverse strand, counting down.
GAGATCAACGCAAATCCTTGCTTAAGTCCCGACAGCGGAATATTTGCGGCGGCGAAAAATGAAGGAATGAACTATGATCAGCTTATAAATAAAATTCTTGAGGAGTGCTTCAATGAAATTAAGAGATAAAATTGTTCAGACGGATCTTGAATTTATCCGGGAAATCCTGGTTTCAACAGGGTTTTTCTATGATTTCGAAGTTGCTACCGCAGTTGAAATAGGAGAAGAGGTGCTTGCAAAAGGTGACGCGGCGGGCTATCACTTCCTTTTTGTTGAAGATGAGGATTTCAAGCCGTATGGATTTACTTCATTTGGCGACATTCCATGCACAAAGAACCGTTTTGACCTTTACTGGATAGGAGTTCACGAAAAAATGAGAGGAAAAGGGATCGGCTCAGTTCTTCTCAAAGAATCGGAAAAAGCGGTAAAATCACTGGACGGAAAGATTCTTTATATCGAAACATCCGCAAGGGAACTCTATAGCCCCACAAGAGGATTCTATCTCAAAAACGGATATAAAATTGAAACCATCCTTGAAGATTTCTACGACGACGGTGACGGAAAAGTTATCTATTCAAAGCGGCTTAATTGATCAAAAGCACCGTTTTTTCTCATTGCTTCAAAAAGGGCGACGCTGACTGCGCTTGAAAGGTTGATGCTTCTCACTTTTGTGTCCATGATGGGTAAAAACACGGTATTGTCTTGATGTTTCTGAAGTATTTCATCGCTAAGCCCGTTGCTTTCGCAACCGAAAACAAGGTGATCTCCCGGTTGAAAATCGGTCAGGTCATATCTTTTTTTCCCTTTTTTGGAGAAAAAGTGCATTCTGTCAATATCGTTATTTTCAAAATAATTCTGCACACTTTCCCACAAAATAACATCAACAAACTGCCAGTAGTCAAGCCCTGCCCTTTTTAGCATTGTATCATCAATTGAAAAACCGAGCGGCTTAACAAGATGAAGCCGGCACTTTAAAGCAAGGACGCTTCTAGCGATGTTTCCGGTATTCTGCGGAATCTCCGGATTTATCAGAACAATGTTGAACATGAATGCTCCGTTAAAACATTTTCCAGATCGCACAAAGCGGTATCTGATTGATATTGTTATGAATTCCAAAGTTGTTTGGTGAAATGTGGATTCCGTAAGGAGTTGACGGTTTTTCTTTCAGGAATTGCATCATGCTTTTTAAATTCCCTGTTGTTCCGCTTTTTACTTCAACTGGAATCACTTTATCCTGTTTCTGGATCACGAAATCAATTTCTGCCTGAGAATTCTGCTTTTCCCTTACCCAGTAAAAAAGTTTTTGCGGTCTATGCGGGTCGCTGTATGCAAGAATTTCAGTTCCGACAAAAGCTTCAACGATCTCACCTCTGTTTACAACACTGTTTTTAACATCCAGTATCCACTCTCCATCACTGAGTCCAAGAATTGCCTGAGCAAGACCGACATCAATGAAAATCGTCTTAAAAATTGAATAATTACATTCAGCCCCAAGCGGAATGCCGTTAGAAGAAGAGTGGGTTACTTTGTGAACCACCTGTGCCATTTCAAGAAGTTCAAGTGCCGGTTTTATTTCACGGCTTTTCAGAGTTTCATCAACCCTTGAATAAACAAATTTCCTGCCAAGCATTCTCGGCACGGCTGAAAAAACTTTGTCAACATGGTGTATCTGCTGATTTTTTGCATATTTAAGAAAATCCTGTCTGTATGTGTCAATAATATTATGGTGAATTTCGCTGACTTTTTTCAGATCTCTATGTTCAAGCCAGACACTCACTGCTTCGGGCATTCCTCC
>JAGOEX010000081.1 GCA_017997475.1 bacterium | reverse complement strand
GCTGTTTGACATTATTGCTTCAATATGGTAATATTTACCGTTTGTTAGCATGGAGAGCCAGTTGAGATCATCCGAAGAAATAAAGAAAATTCTAAATCAAAACATGGAGCACATGAAAAACGAGTTTTCTGTCAGTAAAATCGGGATATTCGGTTCTTATGTCAGAGATAGTGCCCGTCCTGACAGCGACATAGACATCATTGTTGAATTTGAAGAAAAATCGTTTGATAACTATATGGATCTGAAATTTTTTCTGGAAGATCTACTTGGAAAAAAGGTTGATCTTGTTGTTTCCGATTCAATAAAAAAACGAGCTAAACCGACAATATTAAAAGAAGCCGAATATGTATAGAGATCCAATCCTTTATTTGGAAGACATTTTAGACGCTATAAGAAAAATACGCGAATATATTGCAGAAATAACCTTTGAAGATTTTTGCGATGATGAAAAAACCGTTGATGCCGTTATCAGAAATCTTGAGGTGATTGGTGAAGCCGCAAAGAATTTGCCACAAAACATGAAAGATATCCATCCGGAAATTGAATGGCGCAAGATCACAGCTATAAGAAATATTGTTGTCCACCAATATTTTGGGGTTGACAATTTTATCATATGGGATGTGATATCCACCAAACTTGGTTCTCTTTACGATGCAGCGACAGATCTTTTAAACAAACCCCAGCAATTTTCTTAAAAGCTTTATCTAACCGTATTCTCCACATTCTTTTCAACCTGATCAAGCCATTTCTCTCTTAATTCATCAGTGTTTTTCAATTATATCTTTGTCAGAATTTTCGTCACTTCAACATCCATCTTGGAAAAGCCGAACCATTTTTTTCCAAGATCTTTGAGTGAGCCGCCAAAATGATAAAGGTCGCGATTGTCAATTATCATGAATCTGTCATGGGAATAACTGAATTCCTTTATTTCTGCTGGTGGGAACTGTTCATTGAATTTCTGCGTGTCGAGTTGAAGCTGTTTTGAAAGATTTTTTGTGAGGATTCTGAGTGTAACTCCCTGTTTCCGTTTTGAAAAAAGTGTCAGAACTGTATCATCAACATAATTATCAATGAGGATGATCGACTTTTCAGCCGACCTTACAATATCTGAAACGAATTTGTGTGCTTCAAAGACCTGACCTTCAAAAAAAATGCCTTGCTTGGGAAGAAGTTGATTCGATTCCAGGGCTTTAAAAAGATCCTTGAATTTACTATCTGCTTCTAATTGTTTAATTTCAAGAAAATCAACTCTTTTAAAAAGGTCAGCTTTACCTGCAAGAAAATGTCTCATGGCTACGAAAGCTCTCATGATTAAAACACTTGTCTCAATAGCTTTTTCACTTGTAATAACAGAAGAAACGGAAGCCACACCCTGCTCTGTAAACACATACGGCAAAAAACCACCAAGATGTCTTTTTGAAGGTATCGCATTTTGCGATACCATAAAATCTGCTTCAATTTCAGTAAGTTGAAACATAAAATCAGATGGAAATCTTTTGATATTCCTTTTTACCTGTTCTCTTAATTTGATTGTTTTGACAGAATAAAATGTTGCAACATCCCTATCCAGCATCACCTGCATTCCACGGATAGTAAAAATTCTGCTCTTAATATCATCAATCTGTATCAACTCATTTTCTGCCATTTTCCGACTCCAAAAATTTAGTCACCGATAGATAATGCAACAATAGAAGTAAATTTGCAAGAAAACAGATAAGATTATTTAAGGCGCGGTTTATATTTTGTTTTCAGAAAAACAAGCTATTTAACCATTTTCCCCACACTTTTTTCAACCTGATCAAGCCATTTCGCTCTTAATTCATCAGTGCTTTTTTTCATTCTGTCAAACTGGACGATCTTAACCTTTTTGACTCCGATCATTTTAAGTGTTGTGTCGGCAACGACTTTCTTGACCGGGAAAAAGAGCATGAAGTTGTGATAAATTTTGGGTCCGCCGAGAGTATTGAAGATAACTGCCTGCTTTATTTGAGGAAAAAGCGGTTTTAACATTCCCGATTTTTTATAAATGTATGCCCTTTTAGGAAGAAAAACTTTGTCAAAGAAACCTTTCAATATTGCAGGCATAACTCCCCACCAGACTGGAAAAATGATAAAAAGGGTGTCAGCTTGAGCCAGCATTTCAAGATATCTGTCAACATTCGGGTCTGTTGTCCCGCCTGAACTGTAAAGTTTGAGGTCTTCAGCCGTCATTACCGGATCAAATTTGTCTTTGTTCAGATCTATCAGATTGAATTCTTTACCGTTTTTTTTAAGTGTCTCGATCACTTTCTCCTTTACGGCATGACAGAAACTCCCTTCAAACGGATGGGCATAAATTATAAGTCCTTTCATATTGTCCTCTTTTGACAGTTTGAAAAACAACACAAGTGCTGAATGAATATAACTTAAACCTTCAGAAACTGGAACTTTTTCTTTATTCGTGGTAATATCACCCGTTTTTTCGGAGATTTTTTAAATATGAAAGATTTAAAGATGTTAAAATTTTCCAATATTTCCGCTTTGTTGGTGCTTCTGGTGCTTTCTACGGCACTGGGGTTCCTTGAAAGGGGGAATATTCAGCTTGTCATGATACTCGTGACATTTCTCTGTGCCGGTTTTTTCATAAAACGAGCCGCTCTTTATGCAGGCATTGCAATAATGACCATCGCTGTTCTTCTCACTTTAAGCAGTCTTGTGGAAGTTGAAAAAGACAGAGGAGGAAAATTCTTCAAAAAGTTCCAGTTCATCATCGGAAACGACAAAGAGGAAAGTGAATGATAAAACTGTTAAATCATTTTGAGGCATTTCTGCTGCTTGAAACAACAACAAGAAAAAAGACATTCGGTCTTTTGTTTCTCTCTCTTCTTCTGCCCGGACACATTAAATATCTTTTTGTTTTTATTCTTATTTCAAAGCTTCTGCCGGCTGATGTCAATTCAAGAAGAATAAAAATGATCCTTTCCCTTCCGTTTTCCCGGAGTGAGATCTTTCTGTTCGCTTTCATAACTGGTTTTCTGATCATCTTTTCAGCAACGGTGATAGGGGAAGCTTTTTTCATAGGGAAGACTGACTTTGCTGTTTTTACTCGTCTTTTTGTTTTCTACTGTGCATATTTCGGCATACTCATGCTCGTTACGACAAAAGGGGCTGACAACCTCACATTTCCGGTTTTTCTTTTGATAACAGATCTGATAGCCGGCAATATAGGGACCCCTGAAACAAATGTGTATCAATTAATAAGTCCTTTATATCAGAGGGATTTTGTGATGTCAATGCTCCTTGCATTTTTCATTCTCGCTGTTTCTTTCGCTGTATTCATTGTTGACAGGAGGGAAAAATGGTGATTTCCGCGACCGGTATTTCAAAGTTTTTTGGAAAAAAAGCGGCACTGGACAATGTCACGATCGATATTCCCGCAGGTACGGTGTTTATCCTTGTCGGACCGAACGGTGCGGGAAAGACAACGCTTTTAAGGATACTCTGCAAAGAGCTCAAACCGAGCAGCGGAATAATAAAAACAAAAAACGGCGGTACTGTTGCAGTTGCTGAAGAGAATAGAGATTTTTTTAAGAATTTTGATGCAAATAAATATGCTGACATGTGGGAGCTCCTCTACCCCGGCTTTGAAAGGGAAAAATTCTTTAACATGATGAAAGAATTAAAGATACCCGCTGACAAACCTCTCGAGCAATATTCAAAGGGGATGAAAACATGGCTTCATAATTCACTTGTCATATCATCAAATTCGGAAGTGATGATATTTGATGAACCGCTGCAGCATCTTGACCCGGCGGTAAGAATGAAATTTCACACAATTCTGCACAATGAAGCTTTAAAGTCGCGCACTCTGATAATAAGCACCCACGAAATAGATGAATTTGATAAGTATGCCCTGCATCTTGCCCTTATACATAACGGAAAAGTGGTTCTTTGTGACGAAGTGTCAAAGATACTTTTTGAACACAGGATCGTCCCGGGAACCCAGAGTTCAGCAAACATGAGCGTAATCGGTCCGGTTTTCAGTGAAAAACTTGTGAAAACAAAAGAAAACACAGGCAGAGAACCGCTTTTAAAAGAAATCGCAGCCGGATACATTAACGGTTGTGACCTCGGAAGCAGCTGATTTGTTGGTCTCTACAAGTGGAATTCTTGACAATCCGGCATCTTGCAGGTATATATCCTACGGCTTTTGCGGGCGTAACTCAGTTGGTAGAGTGTCAGCTTCCCAAGCTGGATGTCGCGGGTTCGAACCCCGTCGCCCGCTCCATTTTTTATGGTTGCCGTGAACAGAATTAAATTTTTATCAATAACGCTTCTTTTTACTGTTTCCCTCCTTTTTACGGTAAAGTTTGCATTTTATCCCGTTTCTTCATTTTTTCTTGATATTTACGGTATCCGTTACGATTTCTCAAGAATAGATTACGAGTCGGGCCGCAGGATAGTTTTTGAAGACCTCTCTATTGAAATAAAAGACATGCTGAGTTTTAAAGCAGGCAAACTCACTTTTTCGGCAGGGAGAAAAAGTTCGGGTTTTCTTCAAAAAGAGTATGTGCTTCACTATCTTGAGCTGATTGACGGCGAACTGACATTTGACAGTAAATGGCTTCTTGAGCCGAGCGACATCACATTTCCTGAAACTTTTCCGTTCTTTCCGCTTGAGGAGGTTTTTATTAAAAATCTCAGTGTTTCGGCGATGATAGACGGTCAGAATGGTTTTATTGCAAAGAACATAGATATTTCGGGCAACGGAAAATATGAAATTGAAATGGCTGATAACAGATATTTTCACTCTTCGCTGAAAGAGCCGGTCATTGTTGACCTTTATGCAAACATTGAGGCAAAAGACTTTTTTTATGCGATAGATAATATTGCAGTTTCATCAAAAGGGATGGTCATTTCGGGAGAAAAGAAAGGAGAAACGGGAAACCTTTCGGGCAGGGTCGCCGTAGATTTGAGTGAGGCAGTTGAAATCTTTTCACAAACTGCAAAAGGCGAGGTTTATGCTGACTATGTCCTTGATATTGCAGGGAAAGTGCCAAAAATTGATACAACTCTAACTGTGTCAGGTCTTAATTATGAAGGGTTCAGACCATGGGATATTCATGCATTTTTACAGATAACTCCATCGACAATGCACATAGACCGGCTCAATTTGTTCCATAACGACAAGGTCTTTCTTTCGCTTGACGGAGTTTTTCCTTATAAAACCAAGGAAATCAAGGGAGTTGTGCGGCTTTACAGATTTGATCTTGATGACTGTCTGAGAAGAATGACCACAAGCGGCATTGTAAATCTCATCGTTTCAGGAAAAGCCGATTATGTTTTTTCTACGGAAACGCTGTCGGCTGATGTCAAGACCGATCTTGTTGTAAACGAGTTCGATGTAGGTAAAAAGGAGATACTTGATCTTCCGCGGGAAGTTTTTGTGACCGGCAATGTTACGGTCGGAGCAGATGGTGTTAAGCTTCACGACGGTATAGTGAAAACAAAGGATGAGACGAGTCGCCTTATCGTGAAGGATTCGTGGTTCGGTTTTGCAGACAGCATGAAATTTCACATTCCGGTAGTTGCCGGCAGCTGGATAAATCTGGAAGATGTTAACCAAATAACCGGCTTTAATGTAAAAGGGAGGGGTTCGATCGAGGCGCTGGTGACCTCTTTTTACGAAAATCCTTACATTACCGGCCGTTTTTCGGGGACAGGATGCTCTTTTCACGGATTTAATGCTCAGAGCTGTACCGTTGACACAAAACTTAAGGAATTTGTTCTGAGGATAGGTGTTGAAGACATTAAGCAGAACTCTATTTCATCAAAGGATTCTTTCGTTTCACTTGATTTTAATGATGAAATATTACCAGTCTCTTTTTTAATTAACGATGCAAAAGGATCTTTAAAGGATGCCGCTGCTGTTTTTGATATTCAGACCGATGCTTTTTCAGGCAATGTGGCTCTTACTGCAGAAGGAGTTTATAAGAACGGTCTTTCAAAGCTGAACGCTTCGCTCAAAGCTGACAATCTGAAGATCAAAGGAGTTCGTGCGGCAGATTCTTTCATTTTTAAAATAAACGACAAAGATCCTGTTTTTATTAACGGAATTGGGAATCTGAATTACGGAAAAAGTTCAATAGCCATTGAAGGGAGAATGTCAAAAAAAGATCTTGACACTGAAATATCGGCAAAATTTTCATCATTTTTCAAGGATGATTTTCCTCTGCCTGCCGACCTTGATTATGAAGAGCCGTCTCTTGATATCAAACTTGCGGGAATTCTTGACCAACCTGATGTTTCAGCAAAATTTGAAGCAAACGGCATATCGTTTTCCGGTGTTAAGCTGGGAGATCTCGCGGTTTCTGCTCAACTTGCCGGGGAGAATATGGATTTTGGCATAAAGGGAAAACTCGGGAAAAGCATTGTTTTCAGCGCTATGATGAAAGAGTTCAAACCGGAAAATCTGTCCGCTTCTCTCAAAATCAAGGATTTCGTTCACAAGGTGTCGGATTTCTTTGTTAAACTCTCTTTAAATGCAAAAATGGAAGGGGAAAATATTGATGCAAAAGTGACAACTCTGATGGCGGAAAAGTCAGGATTTTTTGTCAGAAACAACGCTCCTTTCAGTATTTCCGGCAAGATGGATGATCTTGAGATCGAGAAAGCATACTTTGACGGAGAAACGGCGAATTTCTTTCTGGAAGGAAGAATTGTCAATTATTCTCCGCATATATCAGCAAAAGGGACTCTTTTCCCAAGAATGGTTGAAATACTCTATCCCGGTGAAATAACAGGTGTTGACGGAAAATTCTATTTTGATGTAGCTCTTGACAAAGAGGATATCAAAGGCGAATTAAGAATGGTTGACGGATCTTACCGGCTGAAAAATCCCCAGATCATTTTCAGCGGTTTCAACGGGCTGTTAAGTTTTGACAAGAACAAATGGAAAATTGAGAATTTAAACGGATTTGCAGGAGGGGGAAGAGTTGTCCTCAGTGGTGAAGGAAGCATGTTCCCGTTTGACAACGCCGCTTTAAAGCTCAAGTTGACAAACCTGACAGGAAAATACGCTCTCACGGGAGATTTCGGTCTTTCGTCAAACCTCGACATAATCATGTTCGGTCCTGAACAGATATCAGTGAGCGGAGATATTGAGTTAAGAAATATCGTTTACAATCAGCCGCTTTCGCTTGATAGTGATTTTATAAAAATGATCTCAAAGCTTGGAAGAGAAAGGGCGGGAGCCCAAATTGAAAAAACCCTGCCGATAGATCTGAGCATCAGAGTTACCGGTAAGAACAACATCAGGATAAAGACAAATCTTATTGAATCAGACCTTTTCATTGATACGACTATCACTGGAACTGCCCGGAAACCTGAGATGTCAGGAACGATTCTCCTTAAAAACGGAAAGATCCAGTACAAGCAGAACGATTTTACAATACAGCGGGGCATCATAACATTTGAGGACGGCAACGGAATAAATCCTTTTATAGACTTGGAATCATTCAGAAATGTCACCGCCAAAGTTGTGGATGATGAAAAAGATTTCAAAATAATCATGACTGCAAGAGGCAACCCTTTTGACGGAGAGCTCGAGGTCAATTTTGACAGCATCCCTCAGCTTGATCAGCAGCAGCTTGTCTCTCTTCTTCTCTGGGGGAACATTGGGGACTCGTTCTCAGGTGACATTGCGATAGCGGCTGTCACCGACATTATGGGGATAACAACACAGGTGAGAAAGAATTTCAATCTTACAAAGTTCGAACTTATCCCTAAATATTCTGAATTTGATGACAAGACTGTCTTAAAGCTTGTCGCCGAAAAGGAGATATACAAAAATCTGTTCCTTTCTCTTGAGTCAAACCCTTCCGACACTACTGATCAGATAATTGAAATAAAATACAAGACAAAAAGTCTTGAAACGATCCTCGGATGGAAGAACAAGGACCGGCTTGAAAGCAGTTTCGGAGCAATAGGTTTTGATTTCCGGCTGGAGTACTATTTTGAATAAGCGTTTAACATTACTCTTCATATTTTTGTTTTTTGTTTCAGCCGAAATAATCGCTCAGGATATTATTTCAACAGTAGTGTGGGACACTCCGCTTGAAAAGGATAAGTTCAGCCGGCTGATAAAGGTTAAAGAAGGAGATGAGTTTTCAATAAAGAACATCAGAAGAACGGTCAAGCTTCTCTATGCGACAAAAAAATTTGAACAGATAGCGGTAATGCTTGAAAAGGAAAAAAACGGCGTAAAACTTATATTGAAAGGTTCTCCCCAGCTCATTATTACGGACATAAGCATAAAAGGGAACTCGAAGTTTTCCGACAGACAGCTTAAATCTGCTTCAGGAACAGGAAAGAACACCTATTTCTTTACAAGCGACCTTGAGAGAATAAGGGACGAAATAATCTATTTTTACAGAGAGAACGGTTTTTTCAACACTCTTGTCAACATTGCGACAGAAAAAACCGGTGAAAACTCAATTTCACTCAAGATAGTTATAATTGAAGGAGTTCAGGAAAAGATCAATGAGATCCGGATCTATGGATCAATGAACAAATCTGAAAAAAGGAAGCTCGAATATGAATTGGGAGTATCATTTAAAGGCAACCCCAATACTGACAAAAACATCAATGATATTAATGAGTTTATCAATACATATTTTAAAGACAGGGGCTATCTTGATGTTAATGTCAATACCGACCGTCTCCCGGGCGGGAAAGTAAGTTTTTCTATAAATAAGGGTCTTTTGTACATTCTTGACATAACAGGGGACGAATCTTTTTCACCGGATACTTTGAAAACAATAATAACAGGGCTGAGCAACTATCATTTCGATGCTGAAGGGATAAAAAGAAAACTTCTTATTTTTTATCAGGCATACGGTTTTCCTGATGCCGTTATCGATGTAGATATAAGTGATCTGTCACTGAGAAAAAACGATCAGACCAGAACCATATCGGTAAACATCGACGAAGGAGAGAGAAGATTCATTAATGACATTGTTTTTACCGGCGGCTCAAGTTTTAACAGAAATGTTGTTGTCAACCGTCTTAAGGATTTCATTGAAAAGAAAATAGAAGAGGAGAATTTTCCGCAGATAAAAATAACCCGCTCCCAGACCGGAGGCGGCTATAAAGATACAGACAACGAAAGAGTCAAGGCGCTGAAAAGAAGCAAAAAGGACAAAGTAATGCTTCCCGATTCTCCACTGGGGATACCGGAGGCCTATCTTGAAGACATAAAAGAGATCGTCGAAAAGGTCTATCTGAATGAAGGGTATATGGATATTTCTGTGTTAAGCGCCGAAATCATTGATAATTCCGAGGGACTTTATCTTCTTGTCGGAGTCAAGGAAAACACAAGGTTCATGCTCACAGGGGTTACCGCTACAACGGGGGATCCGGTGCTTGACAGGATAATGAAAAAAAAGATCCTTCTACCCAGGTCGATCCCGTTTAATGAAAATATCGTCGAAGCATATCGCAAAAGGATAAAAGAGTTTCTTTCTTCAAAAGGATATATTTTTGCACATATTACACATGATCTTGAATATGACGGGCAGAAGATCTTGCTTAAGTTCAAAGCGGAATATCTTTTTCCTGTCAAAGTTACCGAAGTTGTAATTGCCGGAAACTTCATCACCGAGGAATGGGCGGTAAAAGGGGCGTTAAGGATCAGGCCCGGAGATACGCTCAAGGGGGACACTTTCCAGTACAGAAGAAGAGATCTTCTTCAGACCGGCATGTACCAGTCTGTAATGATAAACTTTATCGATCCTGAATTTCCGTCGGAAGAAAAGGATGTTGTGGTAGTAGTAAGTGAAGTCGAAAGATTTAAGATCTCTCCGGGAATCGGAATAAGCAGTGATGAAGGTGGAAGAATATTCGGTTCCGCTGAATGGAGAAATTTCGGCGGTTCGGGATTTTCAACAAAGTTCAGTTTCAAGATCTCAAGAAAGATAGAACTTTTCATGGGAGATGAGTTCAAAAAGTATTATTCAAGTGATTTCACTCTTTTTGAGCAGTTTGAAAGAAAATTCAATCTTGCATTTCTTTTTCCTGATCTTTATCTTCCGTTCCTTCCCCTTTCTGCACAGGTCGAGGCGTTCCATATCCACGATATCAGAAGTAATGCAGGGCTTCCATACATGATTGACAAGAACGGTATGTACTTCAGTTTTTTCAGAAGGTTCAGCAACAATTATTTTCTTTCTACAGGTGTTGAAATTGCTTACCAGAATGAAAGAGATCACGAACTGGATGAAGCTGGCGATGTTTATTATAACAACATTGAAAGACTGGTCATTTCTCCTGAATTCAGGGGCTATATTGATTTCAGGGACTCGCTTTTCTTTCCGACAAAAGGATACAAGACCTTTTTCAAATATGCCAACAAGACATCGGTTTACGGTGAAGCGACAAGCATTTCCTATTTTGAGAACAATCTTTCCCTTTATATTCCTTTGCGTTACAGGATGAACTCTGCAGGAGAACTTGAACCTAAAGATACACTTATTTACCACGCTTTCATTGAAACCGCTTTTCTTATCCAGCATTCCGGCGATCTTACTTCTGACGATGTACTTAAACTCGGCGGCAACACAACTATCAGAGGTTTTTTCAATGATGAACTTCAGCCCAATGATCTTGAAAATGAAAAATCGGCTGAAGGAAGATATTCTTTTGTGATGAGGAACGAACTCAGGTTCAAACTCATTGAAAGTTTTTATCTTATATCATTTTTTGACATGGGAAATCTCTGGCAGAAGCTGGGCAATATCGGAGATGGTTCGCTTTTCAGATATACTGCCGGCGGCGGATTGACTTATGCCTCTCCCATCGGAGCACTCACAGCACAGGTCGGGTTTAACATAAGACCCAGAGAAAACGAAGGAATCTGGGCATTCCATATTTATCTATCGACTTTTTAAGAAATTCTCAAAATTCGGTTATAATCGAAA
>JAGOEX010000080.1 GCA_017997475.1 bacterium | reverse complement strand
TTGCAAAATCAAGCACTGAATCAATATTGACATAGGCAAGACGGGTGAATGTCTCCTTGTCACGGATGTTTATTCCGTTATCATCACCGACATAGAGCTTGTCATTGTAAAGCTGTATTCTGTACTGGTAGTTGTAACCCGTGCTGTAGAAGGATATCTGGGAAAGTGCATCAGGATCGGTTGTATCAAGTTTATATATCCCTCCGCTTGTTGCTGCATACATTATGTCTCCTTCAACCACTTCAAGGTCATAGACTATTCTGCCGCCTGTTGAGAATGTTGATTTAAGGACAAATGCTTCGGGATCGGAGATGTCATAAACCTTTATTGAATTATTTGTTCCGACATAGAGCCGGTCACCTTTTCCTGCTACGCTGTATATCGTTGAGCCGGTTGCGAATGATCTGTACCACGGATGTGTGAAGGGAACGCATTCACCGGACATTTCAAGTCCACCTTTTATCAGGTTTCCGGTTTCGTTGAGGCAGTAGGTGTCAGCTTCGATATATTCTACTTCAGTGACCGGAATATCAATATAACTGATTATTATTTCAGATACACTCACAGCTTCAGGGTTGTTGATCGTGAAAGCAGGGTGTGTTATATTGCCGTCTATAATTGGATTTGCAATAACAAGTTTACCATCTATCAACTGAGTAATAGCTTTCCTGAAATCTCCGACAAGAGAGAAAGGAACTTGTGTCCACTCCTCACTTTCGGTGTCAAAACGCCATATATCGGTCATACTTTCAGAGAGATAACCTTCTCCGCCTGTGAGGAAAATATACTTCCCGGCTTTTCCCGTATTAAGTATATTTCTTGAAGGAGGATTCAATCCTTCGATTTCCATCAGAGTATTGTTTTCAGTGATCTTGTATGTTTTTACAGCTTCATTGGCACGGGAAGTGCCGATCAAATAAATGGAACCCGCAACTTCCATCATTTTGATTTTCTCGACATTATCTTCAACGAGTTCAGGAACATCAAATTCCTGAATGGTATAAACAGGATAAGGAGTGTCGCAAACATTAGAGATCATGAAGACAAAATCCGGTGGAATAACTTTTATAAGTTTCAGTACATTATCTGAAAGACCGATAAAATACAAAATACCGTCTCTTTCAGTTGCAGATTTAACACTTTGGATGCTGCTGTCCCAATTACTGATTACCCCAATCTTGTTCCAGTCAGCTCCGCTTGCACTTGTGTTAAACCGGAGTTCGTGTTCCGCTGTTGCATCAAGTGATCTGGTGGTTACAGCTATCATGTTCTGATCCCCGACTTCCGCAATTATATTCATGTTTTCCGGCAGATAAAACTGCTGTGCTGAAAAATTATAGCCGCCCTGAACCGTTTCACTGAAAGACCAGCGTCCGAGATTGTCTTTTTCCGCTTCAGGCAGAGGCATTCCATCTTCTCCGAAAGCAAACTGTCGTGCGATATTAAGGTAACATGTGTTACAATATTCAATCTCCGGAATATCAATTTCCGGTGGAATTTCAGGAACGAATCTTTTATAGTAATTCAGCTTCATCATTCCTGTGTTGCTGCCTCCCTGTCCGTAACGGAATGCTCTCGTATAAATATTGTCAGCACGGAAATATGACGGGTTAATTTCAAATCTGTCTTCTTGCGAATCATAAACAGCATAGTTATTATTCGGTTCAAGCGGTTTTCCGCTACTATCCAGAGGTGTGTTCATTACACTTGTTTAAAGTGTGTAATACATCGTGAATTCTTCATTATAACTACCGGCGTTTCTTAAATTCTTACACAGAGGATTGTTTTCATTTTCTTCTCTGTAGCATTCCTTTTCAGCATACCAGTCTCTTCTCCAATACCATTCTCTTTCAGTTGGAAGAGAATTGGGATTCATGGGAAGATAGTGTCTCGCATCATCGTCTTCCGGATTTTCCGCATATTGTTCAAGCCAGTCAAACGATTCTCTCCAGATACTGATCCTTTTACGCCAGCTTCTCACAGCCAGATCATTAAAATCATCGCTTCCGTGACTGAATCCGAAATCACATGAAAAATCAGTGTTTTTATAAAGTGGGTTGTCTGTCTTTTCTGTTGTTGAACAGTACCCATCCTGTCCCCAGAATCCTTGATTTTTTTTCTGATGATCAATTGCACAGTAATGAACTGCAACCGGACATCCGTATAAACATCTGGGGCTGCCTTCTCCGCTGTTAACCGGCATTTTAAGCTTCACCGTTGCCGAGCGGTTGACAGGGGTTAATAAAACCGGATAATGTTTTGGCAATTCTGACTTTCCTTTTACATCTGTAATTTGAGAATAGAAAAATCCGTCTGTATAACTTGAATTTTCAAAATCACACGCATCTCCTTTGCCGTCAAGGTCATGATCATGCTGCCAGATATAGTACTTCCTGTCAGGAGAAAAATATCCGTAAAAAGGCGAAGTAAGAGCAAGATATGAAGCTCCGCTGTATTTCGCACCGAAAAGCTCCTGATAGGGAAGAGGGTTATGAACCACGGGATTATATCTATTTATACAGTTGTCACACGCATCACCGACACCGTCGGGATTTGGATTCCCTGAAGGATAAACCTCGGAATCTTCCTGACCGGGATTAGAAAGAAATGGACAGTTGTCACAGACATCACCCACGCCATCTTCATCATAGTCCGCCCTATCAGAATTTGGGTTGGAAGGACAGTTATCATCAATATCTAAAACTCCATCATTATCTGAATCCTGACAGGCATCCCCTATCTCATCATCGTTCCAGTCTTTCTGGTCGGGGTTATGTGTCTCCACACAATTGTCATACGCATCAAATACTCCATCCTGATCAATATCATCACATACATCACCGACTTTATTGTTATCTCTGTCCTCCTGGAGCTGATTTGAATCATAAGGACAATTATCATAAATGTCCTTAATCCCGTCTGAATCTGTATCTTTTAAAGAAGTTATGTGATAAATGGAGCTGTCATCTTCTCCTTCATTGTGAATATAAAGCCCATGTATGTCACCTCTCGAATCAGTCGGGAAAACATCTATTCCCTCCATTTCTCCAAAAGTATCTAGACCGTAACCATCATATCTAAAATTAATGAATTGAACAAAATTGTAATTTAGAATATCATCACTGTTATTAAGATCCCTATAATATTTTTCATTTAAAGGGTCAAGATGAACACCATCAATCTCAAAAATATAAAGACCGGAATAATCATGTATTCCATCTATATTAAAGGTATCGGCAACTTTAATAAAATATCTGCCGTTTGGGCTAAAAGCTCCCCCCTGAAATATATTATCTTGATTACAATCTTCATTCTCATTAAAATTAAGTCTCACTTTTCTTTTTGTTGCCGGCATTGAAGGAGATGTGTTTAAATCAGTTGAAAATCCCTTTAAATCAATGTAATCAATGTAATCGTTTTCAGCATCATTTTCAACACAAGCTCCGGACTCATAATAAACAAAATTATCCATATTATTATAAAACAATGAAACATCCCCGCCTTTTGCATAATCGGAAAGATAAAGAACACCGTTATTATTTCCAATTTTTAAAGTTAAGCGTTTTTTATTTTTTTCTGTTAATTCGTCGTGGCAATATTGTTCAGCCTCTGATAGAGGAAGTTCCATAGGAGTTCCATATGTTATTATACCGTTGACACAGAAATCGTAGTCTGCAATATTAAGACTTGTTTCAGTAAAATAAAATTCTGTATACAGAAATGATCCATCACTTGTTATTTCACCGAAATGGCTGTAATCTTTGCCTACTTTAGACTCACACGAATAATTACTGTCATAACAATTCGAAGTCAATGTATATCCTAGCTCAAAAAGCTGCTCAAGAATTTCGTCATCTGTAAGTGTATCCTCAACATCAACCGTGAAACTGTTGGGATCCAGAATCAACTTAACATCAAATTCTCTGGAAAGAACCCAATAATCTTCATTGAAAAAATTCATTCCCTGACTGTTCTCCCCAAACGATTCCGAATTCTCTGGATAAATGGAGTTCAGCCATAATTGTAAATATCCGTCTGGGCTATCCTCAGATTCACTTAAAACTATTGAAAGTTCATCTGCTCCAAATAAATAAAAGAAACTGAATAAAATTAAGCAAATAAATCCTTTTTTCATCAAACACCTCCCGTAAGGTATAAAAAAAATAAAACCTTGCCTCTAAGAATCTTTTGCAGAAGGAGTTTCTTTATTTTCAATATCAATATGAGTTCCTCAACAGAAAAATCATATTTAAATTTTTTATAAATTTCAATATTTTTCTAATTTAAATTATATCATTTTTTATGTAATTACAAATCCCTTTTTAAAATCAGGATTGCTTCATATTGTATATGATAATCTTCTCTTCTATTAAAGCTTTTATAACAGGTGGTTTACAAAAAGCTTGTTACAAAAGAGCATGGTGTATATTAGACTGGATCGTCCAAAATATGAATTTTGTCAATATAACTGGTTCGCTGTTTTCCATTAAGCAATTTCTGGGTTGATTTAAGTGAGATTAAAAGAAATCCTAACAAATATCATCGGTCGAGTAGAGTGGTCACTTGCATCTACTGCAAGTGCCACCCCCTCACAGAACCGTGCTGGCGGTTTTCCCGCACACGGCTCTTCGTAAAACTCACTACTACGCATAAGAGTATAAAACATGGCATATAAACGGCTTGGGCAAAGGATAGCTCCTCAAATACAGCGTGAAAGTTTCAAGGGTGAAGCTCCGCCTCTGGCTACGCCTGTTCAACCAGTAGTATATCACCTGTCTTATGCGGTCTGCCAGAACACCAAGCGTGATCGAGTTGTCGCTGACTCCATAATAATTGTAATAGCCTCTCAGCTTCGGAATAAGCTTCCGCCAGATTTGTTCCAGCGAATACCGGTTCCTGTTCTCTTTCATCCACTCCTTTACCGTTTCAAGTGTTTTGGCAAACCTCTGTTTTGCCATCTTCCGACTTAGTCGATATCGATTTCTCCCCATCTTTTTCAGATAATGGGTAAATCCTAGAAAGTCGAATTTCCCGCTTTGCTCATCTTTCCGGTGCATCCTTACCAGTCTTGTTTTCTCGGCTGATAATTTTAATCCAAACTTCTCAAGCCTCGTTCCCAGTTGGGTAAGTATCTCTTTTGCTTCTGCTTCGTTTTCTACAAATATCAGAAAGTCGTCAGCATACCTGACCATTCCGCTGTATCCGGTTTGTCTTTTCTTTATTCTCTTCTCAAACCACAGATCAAGCACATAATGTAGATAGATATTGGCAAGTATCGGCGATATTACACCGCCTTGGGGTGTGCCAGTTTCGGTTTCCCTGAATTGACCTTCCTCCATTACACCGCCTTTCATCACCCTGTTTATGTACTTTATCAGCTTCCGGTCGCTTATCCGCTCCTTGAGACACCTTTCCATCCAGTCATGCTGAACATTATCAAAGAAACCTTTTATATCGGCATCAATTACCCATCCGACCCGCTCGTTCATTACTATCCGGTTAATTTCTTTCAGTGCCTGATGTGCATTCCGCCCTTTCCTGAATCCGTATGATTGCTCCAGAAAGTCCGCTTCATATATTGCTTCCAATATCTGAGTTATTCCCATCTGCACGACCTTGTCTTCGACTGTCGGTATCCCTAATGGACGCTGTCCACCGTTTGCTTTCGGTATGTATACCCTTCTTACTGCACTTGGTTTCCAACTCATCTTTCTGAGATTCCCGTTCAGTTCGCTTATTCGACCTTCAAGTTCCTGTCCGTACTGTTCTACTGTCATCCGGTCTATACCGCTTGCTTTCCCCTTCTTCAACCTGTTGTAGCAGTCACTAAGGCTCGTTTCATTCAATAGATGCATTAGATTGTTGAATTTACATTGCTTCTCCTCTTTTGCTCTCGCAGCTATGAGTTGTAATTTCGTTTCCACTGATTCTTCAGCTCTGTGTCTGTTCAATGTTTCCTTACTCCTCCCGTTTTACGCAGTCCCCTTCCCCATGTGGTCGGCTTTCCCGCCCTCAGAGTACTATGAGACTGTCCGACTCCCGTTCCAACATTCCTGCATTCTCACGCTTTTCACGCTTGTTTGCCGGTACCTTTTCAGGATTGAAACGGGTCTCCCAAGTTCCGGCACATACCTTTCAACAGCATGCCGTCAGCTACAACCCCGGGTGGCAGATATCAGCTCGCCTTTACGCTGATACCTGTTCTGCATTCGGCTTTGTGTGTGAGCCTCTGCCCAGCCATTTAGTCCATTTCGGGGCAATTACTCGCCATTCACGCTTTCGCATTACGGCCTGCTGTCTCCTTTCAATGAGCTTCGGCAGTTTTGTTACCTCCACTGCCGTCATTTTCTGTACTGGACTGGTGGCTAACCTTTATCCAGACGGGATTTTAACCCGTTAGTATGCGCCAACTTCTTGGCGCACCACACAGCGGACATTGTTGGGTTCGCTAATCTTATCATAGTAGAAAACTCTGCCAAACTCGAAATCCACAAGGTATACATAGTCTTTATCCGGTACTTCCGAAGAAGACCAGAGAATCTTTTTGTCTCCAAAAATAGAATATTCGTTGGAATCGTCAGAGTCAAAACCAGAACATATTGACAGACTATAACAATCAATATTTGACAAACAATCATCGGTAACTCCGCACTCGCCCCCTGTTTCAGTTGCGGGACAGTTCTGAATGAGCGTTCTGAGTTCGCTTATTGTAGGTATCCTGCCACCAATGTTTTCACAATAGGTTACGGCTGCATCCCAATACATAGAATTGCTTGAAATATCTGACCAATTCAAACTGGCATATTCGTAACAGAACTTATTACTGTCCGGACACTTATCCTCCCCACCACACGAAACCATCGCAACCGATAAAAAGAAAATTGTTGAGAGAATTAAAACTCTTTTCATATCTGACTCCACAATGAATTAAGAAATTCAAATTATTTTAACTTATTAAAACCGAAAGACAAATATTTTTATTCCAAGATACGGAGTCCAGAAGCGTTTTTATTTGGGATTTCTTCGCTTTGGTGAATTTTTGTTGGATTTTAATGGAATCTTCTACTTCTCCTCACACTCACAAATACTCACACAAATAGAGGTCGCCATAAGTACATGTGTTTATCCTTTCCAACTTTCTCAAGCCCTCCTGTTTTCACCATGAGGTCACCGTTAGCTGTGTAGGTATAGGTGTTCGTGCCATCCATCAATTCTCAAGCTTTTTCAGCAGATGCAAATCAACATATCCGTTTAGAATGATCTTGTTTTTTACGGCTGCTTTTTCAAACACTTTTTTCTGTTTTTCGGTAAGTTCTGAATTATATTTGCATTCTATTAAATACTGACTTCCTGAATAACGGTCTGTTATAAAATCGATCTCTATTCCGTCTTCCACATAATAGGAAGGCTTCTTTTCTTTAATTTTGAGATAAATGTAATTTTCAAACACTGCCCCTTTATCTCTGTAACCAGTATAAGCATTTCTTATTCCGATGTCTCCTGAATACAGTTTGTTCTGTGAAGTGATCAATTCATTTGTTTTTCCATATTTTTTTATCAGCCCGATCAGGAAAGTCTCTTCGAAATATTCAATATACCTCTTAGCATTGCTCGGAGTAATGTTCAATATTTTCGCTATGTTATTTATGCTCAACTGTTTTCCGCTTCTTTCCATCAATAACAGAAAAAGGTCTTTTATTACTGATTTCATCTTTATATTGTGACGGGCTATGATATCTTTGTAAATAAGCTGTTCGACAAGATTCTGAAGATATGCTCTGTCTTTGGTCAGAACGAATTCCGGCATTCCTCCATCAGACAGATATTCATCAAAATATGTCACCATCAGATCCTTATCCACAGCTTTCAATTTAATGTCCTTAAACTCAATCCACTCATCAAAGTCAAGCGGTTTGACTTCAATTATTCTGCTTCTTCCGGTAAGATATGCATTTTCATCTATAAAAATCGAAGAACTTGACGAACTGGCGATGATCTTTACATTTTCTTTGTCATATAGATTTTTCAATTGCTGCTGCCATTTATCTTTGTAAGTTACTTCATCAAAAAAGAGATGTATTTTCTCTTCCATTCTTATTTTGTGAAGAAGCCGGTATTCAGCGATTATGTCTATTATTGATTTTTCGTTGAATAGAAAATCATCCATGCTTACGAATAAAATCCTTGTCTTGTCAAACCCTTTGCTTATCAATTCACCGATTATCAGCTTCATTATTGATGTTTTCCCGACACGCCGGAGTCCTGCAAGAAGAATGATATCCCTGCTTTCCATGTGTTGAAAAATTCTATTCAGATATTTATCTCTTTTCTGCATCTGGAATAAATATCCGTCATCCCACCATGGATTGAATGTGTTCAACAACTTCTGCATCTTTACATTCCCAAAGAATAATTTCTTGGCAAATTATACTTTGCCATAGTATAGCAGTCAAGAAAAAAAACCACTATACAATGTTTTGGGTTTATCAAGGATTTATGAATGACCCTAAATCACAGTAACTGAACAGCCCGATTTTTTCTTTTTTGCTTCTTGTGTGTCGGAATCTTCATCGGAATCTTCCTGAATTTCATCAATTTCGATCATATCCGGATCAGAGATTTCTTCAATTTCTTCAGATACTTCTTCATCGGGTTCTTCTTCAGGACGCTTCTGAATATCAGTTTTAAAGAGTGCTGTGCCGTGAACACCGCTTTTATCAATATAAACAAGGAAGATCGTTTCAACATCCTGATAATTATCGAATTTTACTGAGAAACTCTTCCCCTGTGCAAACTCAATTTTGTTCCTTATCCATACAAGTGAAAGGAAATCATCACCGTTCTTAACTTCAGCAGTAAGGGGCTCATCTTCAAAAACTGATGCCGGAGAATCGATCTGCGGCTCAACAACTGTCGCAGTGGACGGGGTAACTGTAACGAATTCAACTTTCCTTGAAAAATCCTTCGCGAGGAATTTATCCATTTCCGAACCGGCGGCAATGCTTCCCTTTACTGTCAGGATAAGCGTTGTCATATCCTTTGAAACAGCCGCATTTGATATATGGAACTTGGGATTTTCGATCTTATAGCTTTTACCTGCCGGCATAAAAAATCTCAAAGTCACCGGCTCCTCTGTAGGCAGATAATTCATCACTTCGGCACTGACTGAATCTGCAGAACCGTCTCCACCTGCAAAGATTGACTCTGTTTCATTTCCAAAAGAGTTCCATTTGTATGTCACCCACATATTTCCTGCCGGAACCGACTGAAAACCTTTTTCCGTTTCACTGCCGGGCATGCAGTTTACACCCCTTTCACAGGTATAGTTGTAAGAAACATCTCCCGTAACACCGACATCGACTTTTCTAAATCCCCAGTAAAGCTGACCACTTGTAGCAGCGGTTGTTGTCATTATGAATTCCATGTCATCTTTTGCATATACCCCGCTTCCATCAACAAGCTCCGAGTCTTTTTCGAACAGATACAGACGATCTTTATGGGTGTGTCCTGAAAAATAGATGGGTGGTGGAAACTGCCTTGTGATCAGTTCCGCAAGTTTGATGCCTGTATTAATTTTCTCTGTTTCATTGAAGATCAGGTCTGTCGGATCACTGTCATATTCAGAGGTTTCAATATTCCATTCCTGAGAATCAGTTACTCCAATTACAGAATCTTTGGGGAATTTCTTCATTTTATGATATTTTCCAGTTGCATTCTGACCAAGAGGTGTCATGTGACTGAAAAGCCCGAAAACATCATAGTCATCCATCATTATCTCGATCCAGGCAAGAGACCTGTCGGTAAGAAATCCGCCCCAGTTGCTGACCGGCACAGCCGCATTATCACCAATTCCGAGAGCATCGCCTGCCGCCCTTCTTTGCGGAGTTCCGTCATAAGTATTAAGCATCAGAAATGTCTGCCCGTTAAAATTGAACGCATAATGAAGAGGGCCCACAAATTTCGTCCAGTACTGCAAACCATCCCAGTCAAGCGGTGAAAAAAGGTTATTCTGTTCAGTGAACTTCGCATACCCGTCATGGTTGCCCGGAACCGGGAAGAACGGAATTTCAAGATTGACAATAAGTGAAAGAATATCTTCGTATTCTCTCTGATAATTTATTCCGAAAACTATGTCACCGAGCATTGTGACAAAATGGCGGTCACCCATATTAAGGTTCGATATGGTGGTTTTTATGATCCCGGCTTGTCTTGAAAAATCGAGGATCGAATCACTTTTGTAAGGATATTCCCCCGAATTGTAATTGAGATCTCCCGCCATTTTTGATTGCAGGTCCTCTATCTGCGGATCAGCCCAGATAAAAAATTTCGTGGATGCATCAAATTCGGGAAAAAACACAGAATTCCTTGATATTATTGGCATTTCTTCGCCTTTAAGTTTAACACTGAGGTCATATCTTACACTTGGAAGAATTACAGGAACGATCATTTTCACTTTATAAAGACCAAATCCGCACTGCTCAACGGAATAAGGGATAAGATCTTGAAATTCCTTAACATTATCGCCTATTTCTCGGATTATTCTCACATGATCTATTTCAGGAATATTCTCAGACCGGATTATAAATGACATTTCGGGATCAACCGCTGTGACCATTGCCGGAAAACCGATTACCGGATAAAGAATTCTATCAATCGTCTGGTTTATGATCATAGTTGTCTGAGTCTGGAACTGATAATCCGGAACTTCGGGCTTTTCCTGCGGATATCCGTGAATTGAAACGAACGACTCACTGTTGAGAGAGAAGAAAACTGTCATGAGAACTGCCACAGCCATAACCCTGTATCCCGTTCGAAAGTTAAAAAAATTAACCATATTTTTTCTCCATAAACACACAATCAACAGAATTTTAACAATTTTAAAGATTTAGTCAATGCAAAAAGTGGACTCGAGTGTCATTTTTCTAAAAATAAACTTAAAAAATGAAGGCCGGGAAAACTGCAACACACAAACGATCCGTTACCGCTGCTTCCTTTCGGACCTGACGGGATTCACGGGGTTTGTTGTAC
>JAGOEX010000323.1 GCA_017997475.1 bacterium | reverse complement strand
AAGAGGACATCAATTTTGACAAAATGTGCGGATTTGATGACTGTGCACCTGTTTTTGACAGAAACCATGACCGCAAGTGCGATTATCCTTACGACACAATAAATCTGACATGGTTTGATGAGAACGGGAAATCAATATTAAGAAAGAACTATGATTCTGACAGTGATTACAACATCGCTCTGACAAACGCTGAAAAGAACAGCGAAGACCGCAATAGAGACGGGCTTTGCAACTATTCCGATTACCGTCCTGGTCTTGTAAATACCGGCGGTGTGGCAAGAGTCAAAACGGTCATTGACAGAATAAGGGCTTCTCACGGTGACATTCCCGTGATGCATCTTGACAGCGGAGATGCTTTTCAGGGTGCTCCCCAGTTCAATCTATACAAAGGGGAACTCGAAATGCTCGCCATCCAGAAACTCGGCATTGATGCAATGGCGATAGGAAACCACGAGTTCGACAACGGAACTTCAGCCCTTGTTTCGGCCTATAAAAAATCGGGTGGATTTCCCCTTCTTGCGTCTAATTATCTCTTTGACTGGGATGGACACAAGGGGCTGATGGATATCACTTCGCCTTATCTTATTTTGATGAGAGGTTCTCTTCGAATCGGAATAATCGGTGTCGGTAATGACTCATCGCTCACTTCGATTTATCAGATAGGCGGAAGCATCGGGTTCAATGTCATTGATCCGATCGAATCTGCTCAGACTTATGTAAATGTTGTCCGTCCTCTTGTCGATCTTGTCATAATCCTTTCGCATCAGGGTCTTGAAGGAGATTACGAAATTGCTGAAAAAGTTGAAGGGGTTGATCTTGTCATGGGCGGTCACCACCATGTCGTTCTCGATCCTGTTAAAGTGATCGAAGGTCCTGACGGCAGAGATGTTCTCGTGGTTCACAGCGGTGTTAATTACAAAATACTGGGCGAACTTGAACTCGCCGTTCAGAATAAACGGGTCGTTTGGCACAATTATAAAACTCATGCAATAAACGAATCTGTTCCTGAACACGGAGACATGATAAACCTGCTTAAACCCTATGTGCAGGGTCTTGAATTTTCGCAGTATCTTCAGCGGATAGTCGGTCGTGCCACTTCAACGATAGTTCGTAACGATCCAAGCGGCGGTGACAGTCCTCTTGGAAATATAGTCACTGATGCGATGATGAACCACGAGCTTTCAAGGTCGCAGTTCTGTGTGACCAACTCAATGGGAATAAGGGCAGACATCCCGACAGGCGATATCACACTTGAAAAGCTTTACGAAGTTTTCCCGTTTGAGAACAGCATAACGACAATGTATTTAAGCGGCAACGAATTGAAAACTCTTTTTGATTTTGTTGCCAGGAAATCTGCATCGAGAGGTTGCAAAACCCAGATACAGGTTGCAGGCATCGGTGTGGAAATTGACTGCAGTCCTGATGAAGAACTGCAGAAAAAATACGGGTCATACTCACTTACGAAATGTCTGACTATCGGAAATGTTGAGGTCATTAAAGATTATGAGGTCGTCCTTCCCCACATGCTCTTTAAAATGGCTACTAACGACTACATGGGCAAGGGTGGAAGCGGTTTTTATATGCTTGAATACAACACTACAAGGCTTGACACTTCAGTTTCATTAAGAGATGCGGTAAGCGATTTTCTAAGTGAAAAAGAGGTGATAGATCCACTTGATTATTCTTTGAACCAGACCGGAGCGGATGAGTGCGGTCAGGGGAAAAGAATAAAAATGATAAATTGAGGTGGCCGATGAAAACACAAATTATGCTGATCACGATCATTTCAATTATGATTTCATCCGGTTGTTACGGTCTGAAGGGAAATCCGGAACCGGAAAACAGCGGACTTGCCGCATTCAAAGTAGAACTTGCCGATAACTTTGATCCGGGAACTCCTGAAAAGCGGCTCGAAAAAGCCGAAAGATATGATCTGTCAATAAACATTTCCGCTCTTGACTACAACAGAGAAGTTCTGAAAGATTACAACGGGACTGTTGAGATCGCCCTTCAGTACGGAAAGATAACATCAGTGGCAAGAGCAGATCTTAAGAATGGAGTTTTGACTGATTTCCCTGTTGAAATGCGATATATTCTCGGAAAGGAAAAGATCGTTGTTCACGAACTGATTATTGACGAAGAAAAAAGTTCAAAAGATTCAGTCACTTACAAAAGATCCGGGAAACTCGGTGTTTCTGAAACCATTTATCCTCCTCTTGCCTCAATATCAGAAATTCAGGGGAACAACTCGGGTTCAAAGGGTTTTGACTCGAAATATAACAACAGGAACCTGAATCTGAAAGGGAAAACAATGGTGGTCACCGCAGTTATTGAAGGCGGTTTCTATCTTGCGGAAGTTGGTGTTGAAGATTACGGTGCGATCTATCTCTACACCTACTCCACTCCTTATGTTGATGATCCTGATGTGGGCTATTCCCTTCCTATCGGCTCGATAATTGAAGAAGCCAACGGTTCTGTCTTTGAATTTTTCGGATTTACCGAAATGAG
>JAGOEX010000322.1 GCA_017997475.1 bacterium | reverse complement strand
TAACAGGAGTCAGACCGAAAAATTCACATGCAGTTTCTTTTGAAATGTCATCAACTGTCGGGCCGAGTCCGCCCGTAGCAATAATCATGTCATATTTTTTCAAAGCATGATCAAAATATTCAAGCAGCCGCTCCCTGTTATCTCCGATCGTGACCATTTCAAAAACATTAATTCCTAAGTTTGCAAGTTCAACTGCCAGAAATTGAGAGTTTGTGTTTGTGATCTCGCCAAGAAGGATCTCTGTCCCGATCGAAACTATTGAAACTGATATATTTTTCATCTATTTCGTGAAATTTAATTCCTGAGCGTTCATCTCAAGAAGAACCAATCCACCTATACCTAACTGATATTTTGTAACAGTGAGTTTTCCTGTTAAGAATCCGATAGTTGTCCCAAAATCAGTTTTAACTTCAGCAGTGTTTACGCCTGTTGTTTCAAGATTAAAAGTTTGCGGAAGTTTGAATGGCTCGCGCTGAAAATCAAATTTGAAAACAACGGTTATGCCGTTAATACCGTTGAAAACTGATGTAACATGTGCAATATTACCATCGTTTTGTGAAGTCGGAGTAGAAAGAAGCAGAAGTTCATATATCTGCCCGTCAAAATCAAATTTTACGCCGCCACTCAATTTTTCAGGACCAAAATCGGCTTTTTCATAACTGTATGTCATCGAAGCGGTTTTGAGGTCTTTCATGCAGATCATATTATAGAAAACAGTTGTGCTCTCACTATTTGAAAGACACGGATTTCCATAGGTGTTTCCGTCACATCCGCAGACAGGTGAATACATCTCTCCGCATGCGAATGGAATTTCTTCACACACACCTTTGTCATTGCATAACCCGTCCGGTTTCTGACAAAAAAAGTTTTCATCACATTCATCATTTTTATAACAACCGTCGCCTGTGTCACCTGTATCACCGCTATTTCCGGTGTTGCCGGTGTTGCCGGTGTTTCCAGTGTTTCCGGTATTACCTGTATTTCCTGTGTCGCCGCTATCACCACTGTCTCCAGTATTTCCTGTGTCACCCGAATTACCCGTGTTTCCTGTGTCACCCGTGTTTCCTGTGTTTCCTGTATCGCCGGTATTTCCGGTATCATCATCATTTTGATCTTCGTCAGCAACAACAATCTTGTCAGTTGCCCTGCTCACACTGTTTTCGCATGAAATAAACAGAAATACGCTCAAAAAAATCATAAAACCTGTAAAACTTCTCATTTTATCCCCCATATCTAAACAACACTTGGCATATTTTGGCTTGATGAGAAAAAATGTCAATAAAAGATCCTGATGAGGGTAAACCGGTCAAACAAATTCGCTATGGTGAATTTATATAATTTTGCTGACCTGACCCCTAAGAAAGATATCCAGATCACATTTAAGTAGATTTTCTAAATAGTTTTTGAGATTTATATATATTTATTGAGCACTAATCCCTGAGAAATTTTAATCGTTTGACACCAATTTGCTTTTTGCTCGTTCAATTGCCTGATGAAGCTTCTTCTCAAGCAATTTTCTGTCCGGCAGTTTTGTTAAATATTCAGCAACTCTGATATTACTTTTACATAGCTGAAGAAGTTCAACATGCTCTTCGTTTTTAGAAGCACACAAAATAAGACCAAGAGGAAGACTTTCGCCTTCAACAGTCTCATATTTTTCAAGCCATCTAAGGTAAAGCTCCATCTGTCCCTTGTGTGCCGCCTCAAATTTTCCAAGCTTTAAATCAATTGCCACCAGACATTTTAATTGTCTGTGATAAAAAAGAAGGTCAATATAATAATCATCATTATCGACCGTTATCCTTTTCTGCCGTGCCAGAAAAGCAAAATCTGAGCCAAGCTCTATAATAAAGTGTTGTAATTCGACAAGAATTGCACTTTCCAGATCTTTTTCGGAATATTTATCACTGAGTCCTAAAAAATCGAGAAAATATGGATCTCTAAAAACCATATCAGGCGTTAACTGCTTCTCATTCTTTAGAAGTTCCAAATCATTTCTTATTATTTCTTCGGGTTTTTTGCTGATTGCAGTGCGCTCGTAAAACATTGAATTAATACGATCTTGCAAAGTGCGGGTACTCCATCGCTCTATTTTACACATTTCTATATAGAATTCCCGTTTCAATTCATCTTCAATATAGATCAAAGTTTTTATATGCGTCCAGCTCAATTGTCTCCGCAGTGCAGAGACAATTTCATTATTAGGAAAAATCTCCGCAAAGCGGAGACAATGTCTCAGTTGTTTTTCGCTCCAGCCATTGCCATATTCAGTTTTTAATTGTCTCGACAGTGTAGAGACAATCTGTTCACCATATTCTGCACGTTTATTGTTTAATACTTTTTCATTTATTCTTTTTCCAATCTGCCAGTAAAGCAGACTCATAGCTGAGTTTACTGCCACAGCGACCTGTTGACGGCTCTTTTCAATCAAGCACTTTATGTCATTAAAGAACTGTCTTGAATCTGCTTCTATCGACATCTCTTTCCTGTTCATCATTTTCCTCTTTTCATTTCTCA
>JAGOEX010000321.1 GCA_017997475.1 bacterium | reverse complement strand
GGAGGGATCAATGAGAAAACCTATTATCGCGGCAAACTGGAAAATGAACAATCTTACTGCTGACATAACGAAATTCTTCAATGAATTCGCAGACACAGCAAATCTTTTTAAAGACAGGGATGCTATTATAGCACCGTCATTTCCTTATCTTGGAATGTGCGCTGAACTTGCAAAAGGGAAGAACATAACTATCGCCGCCCAGGATGTCTATCCGGCAGAAGAGGGGGCTTTTACGGGGATGGTCGGCAGTAGAATGCTCAATGACTGCGGAGTGGGTGCTGTAATTGTCGGTCACAGCGAAAGAAGGCACATATTCGGTGAATCTCTTGAACTGATAAGAAAAAAGGTCGCTTTTGTCCAGAACAACAACTGGAAACTTATTTTCTGCATCGGTGAAACTCTTCCTGAAAGGGAATCGGGCCGGCTTTATGAGATAATTAAAGAGCAGATATACACCGGCTTTGATGAAAATCTCTGGTGTGAAAATGATATGGCTGTGATCGCATACGAACCGGTCTGGGCGATCGGAACGGGTGTTGTGGCAACTCCGGAACAGGCAGAAGAAATGCACGCTTTTATAAGGAAAATAATGAAGGAAAGATATAACCGCGAAGAGATAAGAATCCTTTATGGCGGAAGCGTAAAACCGGATAATATTAAAGGACTTATGTCTTGTGAAAATATTGATGGCGCTCTTGTCGGCGGAGCGAGCTTGAAAGCCGACTCATTTAAAAAACTTGTTGAGTTCTAAGGTGGTGATATGAAATATTTTCGTGTTCTTTCTGTTCTTTTTTTCTTTGTTCTTTTTATTGCTTCATGCGGTGAAGATAAAAAAGTACAGCAGATTCCTGATAATGAAGAAACTTCAACCGATTCCGATGCTGAAGAGCTGATAGACAACTATGAGCATGCAAATGATAACGAAACACAGGAAACCGATGACACCGTTTCTGAAACTGATGAAGATATAAATGACGAAGAGCCGCTTGAAACTGTCGAGTTTGACATTCCGGACCCGGCTGTTGAAAATCATGAAGCGGTGATAGTGACAAAAGATGAGTTTGCACAGATCTTCAGCGAAATGGCGGCTTTCCACACGATGACAGGGATAAGCACAAAAGTCATTACGATTGAGACGATATGTGCCGGAACACTGTGCAATGATGAAGATCCGAAAAAAGATACTGCGAAAGCGGTGAAAGATCACATCCGGTTCATCCCGGGTCTGAAATATCTGATTCTCGGCGGTGATATCGAGGTCGTTCCTTCAAGAAAGGTTCATGACAAGTATTCAAATGTAATGGCAGGGACTTTTGAAGATGATTTTCAAAGCGATTTTTATTATGCCGATTTCAGTGACTGGGATTCAAACGGCAATGGAATATATGCAGAAGATGCTGATATTCTTGATTATTCTGCTGAAATAGCTGTGGGGAGAATTCCGGTTTCAACCGTTGAGGAAGCGTTAGTTTATTTTGAAAAACTTATTAAACACAATACAGATTACAACACCAGTCATGTAAAAAGTTCACTTCTGATCGCAAATGTTGCGACAAATTTCAGCGGAATTGATATAAATGCCGGATATTACTTTGAAACTGAAGGGAGAACGAGAGATATAATCCCATTTGATTTTTTCAAGAGAAAGCTTTATACAAAGACATTTCCATCTCCTGCAAATGATGCCGAGCCGCTCAATAACGATGTGATGAAACAGGCACTTGAAGGGGGCGTCAATGTAGTTGTTCATAACGGTCACGGATATCCGACACTTTTAAGCTGTGAGCAGGCGAACAACGACAATAATTTCACTTCCGAGATGGCGTATGCGCTAAAGAATACAACATTCCCGATATTTTTAAGCTGTGCGTGTCAGGCAGGACAGTTTGAAGCACCTTTCGAATATACCTATGAATACAACGGGGAGACAAAAACGAGGGTGTTTACCGATGATGCGGCAGGTGAAAAACTTGTGAATGCTCCAGAGGGCGGATCGGTCTTTTATCTTGGAAATGCCATTACAGGTCTCGGTCTTGCAGGTGGAAGCCAGTTCATTGATGAAATGCTCCGCGACATGTTCACAAAACCGTTTTCTGTGATGGGGCAGAGTTATCTTTTTGCCCATAACGCACTGAAAAAAAATGACACTTTCGCTCCTCCCATACCGGCTGTTCCTGCCGTTCCTGTAGTTGATGAAGATAGCTGGAAATGGACAAAAAAAGGGGTTGTCGCCCTCGGCAGTCCGCTTGTGACTTTCTGGAGAGATCCGTTTCCCCCAATTAACGCTGTAATTGGCGTCACTTCAGAAAAAGTGATGAACGGATACTCTTTCACACTTAGCATCCCTGATGAACTTGCCGGCTTTGATCTCAGAATTTATTCAAACGGAAAGTTCTACACACTTTCAGCAGTAATGCCAGGAACCGAAACATTGAACATCGAAGGGGAAGACAGCAATATTCTTTTTGCACTTTTAAAGCCAGACCATCAACCGTTTTTTCAGAAGACAGGGTTGTGA
>JAGOEX010000079.1 GCA_017997475.1 bacterium | reverse complement strand
AGGGCCATAATAACAAATAATGTCAAAAACTTTTTCATCGTATCCTCCAAAAAAAATGTCTCATTCCGACCTTTCTTATGAACCAAGGTAAAGCAAACATTGGAAAAAGTCAAAAAAAAAGGGAGCCGTAAGCCCCCTTTTAAAAATAAATACTTGAAACAGCTACATTTCTGCACCGGCTGAAAGCATAAGTGTTGTGAAACCGTAATCTGTTTCGGATGCAATCATTTGACTGGTTGATTTTCCAACTATCTTTGATTCCGGCTGTACAAGGAAAGTTATACCTGCAAATGAACGGACACCTTTAATGTCTTTTGCAAAGAAGTTTACTGTGGCACCGATTCTGAAAATTACAGATTCACTCTTGAAACCTTCATAATTTATATAATCATCACCGCCAGTATTGCTTTTTCCATAAGTAAGATATCTCGCATCTTTTGTATAGACACCTCTTACAAGGTCGAATCTTACGGCAAGACCGATCTTGTCTGCCCATTCGCTGTCAAATGAATATGCATATCCGGGAGCAAGTGAAAGAAGAATGTTCTGGGCAGGTTTTTTCTTAGCGACTTTATTTGTAATCTGATACATGTCAATCTGGTTGAAATCAAATGTAACGGGCATTTCAAAGCCGGCTACACTTGCTCTCAAATGAACACCGATTCCGATAAATGTCGGGTTTTTTGAAAGAAGAGATGTTACATTCGGTTTTGTTTTTTGATTATCTTCATATCCCCAATCTGTGTTAACGGCATAATCTGTTCTGTACTGGAATCCGATTGCCGCCTGAATGTATTCATGCATATATCCAAGACGACCATAAAGGCCCATTGTCTTGTCACTGTTCCAATAATCTGAAGCGATAGAACCGGTTCCAAACATAAAACCATAAACAAGAGTATGATCATTGTTAATTGTTCCTTTACCGCCGATCATAAACCCCGCATCTGTTTCAGGAATGAAACCTTCAACGGCAAGAAGACTTCTTGTGAGGAAAGGAGTTGTGAATCCCATTCCAATCGTCTGATAAGTGTCAACAAGACCGTATTCCGGAAGCATTTTTCCTGCTTTAATTTGGAGAAACCCGTTTAACAGCTTAAGTCCGCCGTAAATTTCATAAAGAGCGTTATCTGCACCGTTCTGGATAGTGTGAAGGTTCTTTTTGGCAAGGGGGTTGTTCCCTTTTTCAATGAGAGGATTGTCAGTTCTGATGTTCATTGTTCCTTTTGCAATGACATGATCACCAATGAACTCTGCACCGAGAAGTCCTTCATCAACACCGCCGAACATTGAGCCGAGAGTTGTTTTCGGTCCTGTTTTATACTGACCAAGAAGTGTAAAACCGCCTTTTACAAGAATAACAGGCTTCAAACCCTTTTCTTTGGGTTCAGCTTTTTTCTTTTCTTTTTTCGGTTTTTCTTCGTCATCATAGGATTCAGCTTTCTTTTTTGATTTTTCTTTAGGCTTTTCTTCTTTTTCTATATCTTCTTCTTCATCTCCAAGAAGATCTTTCATTGCTGCATCACTTGCTTCCTGATCCTTCTCTTTCTTTTTTTCCGCATTTTCTTCAGCATCATAATCTTCATCTTCGCTGTTCTTACTTTCCTCTTTCTTTTTTCCTTCGTCTTCGAAATCATCGAATCCGCCGAACTCATCGTCAAAATCGTCTGCGGCTGATAATGGAAGGATAAAAAGAGCTGCAAATAACAGTACTAATACTTTCTTAAGAGTCATTAATTCCTCCGTCCTAGCTAAAACAAATAAATCTCTATTTTTAATAACAGTCAAAAAATCACATGACACCTTATTGGAACATCACAGAAAATTCAAGTTTTTTTAACATTAAACTGAGTTTATACTTATTTTCTTTGAAAGAAATAGAGTTTTGTGATATTTTGCCGGTGTTGCTGTTTGTTGCAGGAGGAATCAAAATGAAACGGATTTTTAAAATGTTTGCGGTTTTTTCTTTAGTTTTTTCAGTTATAGCAGGATGCGCCGGAGCGGGAAGCATTGAAAAAAAACCTGATCCGGTGGAAGTTACACACAAAGTTATTCTTGAAACGGGTGAAGGCAGGATCGTTCTTGCACTTTTCGGCAACGGAATGCCTCAAACTGTTAAGAATTTTGTTGATTATGTGAACAGCGGTTTTTACGACGGGTTGATCTTCCACCGCGTGGTGAAGAATTTTGTAATTCAGGGTGGCGGTTTTTCAGCCGAGATGGTGCAGAAAGAGACAAAGCCACCTGTGAAGTTTGAGATGCCCCCTTTTGAAGAGGTTGTTTCGGAATCGGGGAAAAAATCAAAAAAACTTCTGATCACTCACGAAAAATATGCTCTTGCGATGGCCCGAACAAGAGATCCTCACAGTGCAACAAGCCAGTTCTATATAACTCTTGCTCCAACAAAGCAGCTTGACCCTAATCCTGAATACAGTGAACCCAACGGATATGCTGTTTTTGGAAAAGTTGTCGAGGGTTTTGAAATTATTGACAGGATCGGGTCTGTGGAAGTCGGCATGCAGAAAGGTCATGCGAATGTTCCTGTTGAGCCGGTGAAAATAATAAAAATGTCACTGATGGCACAAGGGGAGAAAAAATGAAATTTGAAGTATACCGGGAGATCCATTTTTCTTCTGCTCACCGTTTGAGAAATTATTGCGGAAAGTGTGAAAATATTCACGGACATAACTGGCGCGTCAGATTATGTGTCACAAGAAAAGAACTTGATAAGACAGGATTTGTCATGGATTTCAAGGACATAGACAGAATTTTAAAAAAGATCACAGATTTTCTTGATCACAAGGATCTTAACGCTCTTGAGCAGTTTCATGAAATAAATCCTACGGCAGAAAATATTGCGCTGTTTATTTTCAACGAAGCAGAAAAAGAGGTTGCGGCGGTTGACAGAGAGGCATCCGTTTCAAAGGTTTATGTGTGGGAAAGCGAAAGGTCATGTGCCTGTGTTGAGGGATGAGATGAATTTCAGAAAGAATGTCGCGGCAGTGATAGTTGATGATAAAGGGCTGATATTAGTGGGAAAAAGAACTGATGTTGCTGATGCGTGGCAGCTTCCTCAGGGTGGCGCGGACTGCAATGAAAATGAACAGGATGCTGTTCTCAGAGAAGTCCTTGAGGAAACAGGAATTCAGGCGCAGTTTCTCAATGTTGTGAAAAAGACCAGTGTTATCAGATATTTGTTCCCGCCTGAAATAAGAAAGGGTATGAAATTCGATGGTCAGGAACAGATCTATTTTCTCATAAAGATAGTTGGCCCGGGCTGGTCGCTTGAAAGATCAGATGAATTTTCCGATTTTGAATGGCTTGATCAGAATGAAGTTGTAAAAAGAGCTGTTGAATTTAAAAAAAATAGTTATATTGAAGCGTTCCGGCAATTATTCGGAGTGAAAGATGGCATCTGAAAAAAAGAAAAAGAAGTCGATAATAAGAAAAATAGCTGAATTGAAGAAGACCATAATGATGCTGATCCTGATTTCGGCACTTTCCGGTTTTCTCATAAGTGTCGCTGTTTATTACAAATATAAGGCGGAAATACCTTCTATCAACACAGTCAGCGACTATAAGCCCGATGCAGGCACAAAAGTTTATTCATATGACGGTGAACTTATTGCGGAATTCTATCACGAGAATAGAAGAATAATTGTCCCTTACGACAAGATACCCGAAAAACTCCGGCTTGCTTTCGTCGCAGGGGAGGACAGCTCTTTTTACGAACACAGCGGGATAGATCTCTTTGGAATGATGCGGGCCGGATTCAAATATCTTACGACTGGGGTCAAGCAGGGCGGAAGCACCATAACCCAGCAGCTTGCTAAATCTTTTGTCGGAACTGAAAGGACATGGGGAAGAAAGATAAAGGATATAATTCTTGCCATTGAACTTGAAAAACATCTTTCAAAAGAAGAGATCCTTTATCTTTACCTGAATGAAATATATCTCGGGAGCGGTTCTTTCGGCGTTGAAGCGGCATCAAGAAAATATTTCAGCAAACATGTGTGGGAACTTGATCTTCATGAAATTGCTGTTCTTGCAGGGCTTCCTAAATTTCCCTCTCTTGCAAACCCCATACAGAATCCTAAAACGGCTTTAAGAAGGAGAAATTATGTTCTGAAAAGGATGTTTGAAGAAAAGTACATAACTGAGGCGGAATATGAGAAAGCCAAGAACGAACCGGTTGTTACTGATCCTCAGAAAGAGCTTTTTCTTGATAAATCCCCTTATTTCAGCGAAAGGGTGAGACGATATCTTCTTGAAAAATACGGGTTTGACAAACTCTACAAGGAAGGGATGTCAGTTCAGACAACCGTTGATATGCGGGCGACAAAACTTGCCCACGAAGCTGTTTTCATGGGATTGCGGGAACTTTCAAAAAGGCAGGGATATGCAAGAAGCGCTGAAAACAGTTATCAGAAAAGCAAGAAATTTAAAGGTGAAGTGACAAACCCGCTTTACAAGATAAATCTGAAAAAGGATCTTGAGAAATATCTGCTTAGACATGAGGAGCATTTCGGGGAAGTAACTGAAAGCAACATCAGCAGCGGCATATATTATCAGGGCGTTGTCATTGAAATAAAGCCCAAAGAGGCGGTAATTCAGGTCGGGAAAGTGAAAAGACCGGTATATCTTGAAGATCTGATGTGGGCAAGACCCTGGAATCCGACAGGCTATCCGCCGGTGATGAGGGAAATGTCAGATGTTCTTTCACCTGGGGATGTTGTAATGGTCAGGGCTACTGACAAAGAAGGGACAAGAGATGTGTTCGATCATCGTAACTATTCAAAAAAATTGAAGAAAGATTTCTTCTTTGTTCTTGAACAGATGCCGGCAAGTCAGGCGGCGATAATTGTAAAGGACCCTTATTCGGGATATGTAAAAGCGCTGATGGGCGGATACGATTTTGAGATAAGTGAATTTGACAGGACAACTCAGGCATGCAGACAGCCCGGAAGTGCGATCAAGCCGGTTTTTTATTCACTTGCACTTGAAAAACAGGGTGGAAGACCACCGCTTCTGACCCCGGCGTCAATGATACTTGATGCTCCTGTAACAGTTGTAGATACAAATTTTAAGCCATCTAATTTTGAAAATACCTTCAAAGGTGAAATAACTGTCTGGGAGGCATTGATACATTCGATGAATACTCCGGCAATAAGGGTTTTGCAGAAAACAGGTCTTGCCGATGCACTTAAATGGGCTCAGAATCTCGGAATAAAAAGCCAGATAAGGCCTGAGTTTGGAAGTATGCTCGGGGCGAGCTGTCTCACGATCGATGAACTGACCGATGCCTATGCTCATTTTCCGAACATGGGAAAAAGTCCTTACACGACATACATCAGAAAAGTTTATGACAAATACGGCAAAGTTCTGGAAGACAATACAGTATTTTATGATCCTTATATTTCAGCTCCTGAAAAGATCTCAAGACTTGTTTATTTTGCAAAAAGAGAGGAGAATCAAGTTGTTACGCCACAGACTGCATATATAGTCAACAAGGTTCTCGAAGATGTTGTAAATCGCGGTACAGCCGGATCAGCAAGAGGGCTTAACAACTATAAATGCAATAAGAAACCAAACCCTGCTGAAGTGACTGAATCATCTGAACAGGTTGAGGAAAGTTCTTACTGCAGCCGTCATGTTGCCGGAAAGACAGGCACTACGAACGATTATTTTGATGCGTGGTTCATTGGCTACTCCCCCAATCTTGTCGCAGGTGTCTGGGTCGGCAACGATCAGCACGGAAAACCGATCGGAAGAGTTGAGACCGGCGGCAAGGCGGCACTTCCGGTGTGGATGGATTTCATGGGGAGATATCTCGCAAATTCTGAACCGACTGATTATAAAATCCCTTACGGAATTGTCTCAAGAGCGATTGATACCGCAACAGGTCTTGTAACTGAATCAGGCGGCGTAAGAATGTATTTTCATTCAGGAAGTGAGCCGCAGGGAAGTGTCGATGAAAAGCACATCCTTGATCCGACAAAAGGTCCGGAGGGGATATTTTGAGCACAAGATCGATTCTGAAAAGCAGCTATGTGCTTGTCGGATTCACTCTCATTTCAAGATTTTTAGGGCTTGCAAGAGAATCTGTCAAGGCGGCAATGCTGGGCACCACAGCTTTAAGTGATGCTTTCTCTGTCGCTTTTCTGATACCTAATCTTCTGAGACGGCTTTTTGCAGAAGGGACTATCTCTGCCGCCTTCATTCCCACTTTTAAAGGATATCTCAGCAGGAATGATAAAAAGGAGACCGCAGATTTTCTGAGCGCTGTGTTCACTTTCGGGATAACAGTCTTTGCTGTAACGGTATTTATCGGTATAGGGCTGTCTGGTGCTCTCGTAAAGATATTCGGGCCGGCTTTTTCTCAAGATGTTTATTCTGAAGCGGTTTTTCTTACGCAGATCATGTGGCCGTATCTTGCCTTCATTTCTGTTGCGGCACTGCTTCAGGGTGTTCTGAACAGTCTGGGCATATTCGGTCCGAGCGGATTTACCCCGATTCTTTTCAATCTTTCGTTTATTACAGCCGCTTTCATTCTTTCTCCTTTTACTGCAAATCCGGCAAGGGCGATAGCGATCGGTGTGACTGCGGGCGGAATAATTCAGATGCTTTTTCAGATCCCGTTCATGATGAAAACGGGGATGAGATTTTCGTTTACAAATCTGAAAAAGGCATTTTTTCACCCGGGTGTTAGAAAAGTCATGCGGCTCATATCACCGACACTTCTTGGAATGGGCGCATATCAGATCAACATTATCGCAACGACCCATATAGCAAACAGGGCAGGAGAGGGAATAGTGAGCTCTCTTCAGTTTTCAAACCGGCTTGAGGAGCTTATACTCGGTGTTTTCATTGTTTCTCTGAGCACCGTCATTCTGCCTGAACTTTCAACTGATGCCAAAAAAGGGGATTGGGGGAATTTCAATAAAAATCTGGTGTTCGGAATAAAAGTTACTGCGATGATATCGATACCGGCAACAGTATTCACGCTTCTTATGAGAGAAGAAATTGTATCCCTTCTTTTCAAATTCGGCAGGTTTGATGATGAATCGGTGCGGCTGACTTCCTATGCCCTGATGTTCCATATTTCAGGCCTTTTTTTCATTGCTGTGACAAGAATTCTCTTTCCTGCCTTTTTTGCTCAGGAGGACACAGTGTCGCCTACTGTTGCAGGGATTGTTTCAGTAGTTGTGAACATTGTTGCGGCATATCTTCTTGTCGGCTCGATGAAAGGTGGCGGGATCGCATTTGCTTCCACAATATCGGCTTTTGTAAGCACAGTGATACTTGTCTTTATGCTCAGAAAAGGTGGAAAGATAAATATGAACGCAGTTCTTTCATCATTTTCATATGCGTTTAGATTT
The DNA here is from genome assembly GCA_017997475.1 of bacterium. Taxonomy (GTDB): domain Bacteria; phylum UBP6; class UBA1177; order UBA1177; family UBA1177; genus JAGOEX01. The sequence goes on along the minus strand of JAGOEX010000079.1, from coordinate 3,857 downwards.
TTATTAATATCAGTATGTTGCGGAGTGCCGCTCTATTTTACAAAAGATTTTGTATATGGTGTTTTTTCAAAAATACCGGCAATGTCAGCGTTTGGTGAGAAAATTATCAGGGAATTTGTCCCTTTTTCTATTATCACCGCTATCTTTGGAATATTTCTTGTTGCAGTGCTTATAATCATTAAGGATGAAAACGCGGTTTATATTTTTGACAAGGTCGCAAGGAGGTTAAAATGGAAAAAGTGAAGCTTCTCATCATCGGTGCAGGTCCCGGCGGTTATGTTGCGGCAATAAGGGCGGCTCAGCTCGGTCTTGAGCCGGTTGTAATAGAAAAAGCCGATCTTGGCGGAACATGCCTGAACTGGGGATGTATTCCGACAAAAGCATTGATCGCAGCAGCGGAAACATTTGAGAACATCAATCATTCCGACGCATTCGGAATAACGGCAACTGCCACATTTGACTGGACAAAAGTTGTGGCACATGCAAAGAATGCAGTGACAAAAAATAGAGCAGGAGTTCAATATCTTTTCAAAAAGAACAAAGTCCGTCTTGTTACTGCAACAGCAAAGTTCATAAGCCCGAAAACTGTCAAGGCTGGCGAAACTGAGTTCGAAGCAGAAAATATAATAATTGCAACCGGCTCAAAAGTTCGTGATGTTGCGGGCTTCCCGGTGGATGGAAAAAACATAATCAGTTCAGACCACGCTCTTTTTCAGGAAAAACTTCCAAAAAGCATTGCAATAATCGGTGGCGGAGTGATCGGTGTTGAAATGGCTTACATTTGTCATTCGTTCGGAGTTGAAGTGACAATAATCGAAGCGATGAACTCGATAATTCCTTTTGAAGACGCTGATATTTCAAAAGAGCTCACAAAAGAGTTCAAAAAGAAAAAAATGAAAATACACACAGGTGTTTTTGTTGAAAAAGTTGAAAAAGTCAATGATTTAATGGTGATAACGCTTAATAACGGCACAACTGTTGAGGCGGCGCAGGTTCTTTCGAGTGTCGGCAGAAGCCCCAATCTTGACGGACTTGACATTGAAAAAGGAGGCGTGGTTTTAAATGAAAAAGGATTCATAAAAACTGACGAACTTTTTAAAACAAATGTCGAAGGTGTTTTTGCGATAGGCGACTGCATTCCGACCCCGATGCTTGCCCATACCGCTGAACATGAAGGGATCGTTGCTGTTGAGCAGATTGCCGGAATGAAAGTTCATAAAATTGACTACTTGCTTAATCCGGGATGCATATACTGTCTTCCCTCAATCGGCTCAATCGGCTACAGAGAATCAACTGCAATCGAAAAAGGGATAAAAATAAAAACAGGCAAATTCCCGTTCAGTGCAAACGGAAAAGCTGTTGCATCAAATCACACGACCGGTTTTGTAAAAGTAATAATTGAGGAAGAAAGTCACAAAATTATCGGAGCACATATCATCGGATACGGTGCGACAGACCTCATTTCAGAGTTTATTCTGGCAATGAAACTCGGTGCGACTGCTGAAGATATTATTGAAGCGATCCATCCCCATCCGACACTTTGTGAAGCATCCCTTGAAGCGGTGCTGAATTCGCTTGGAAGAACTATCCACATTTAACGGAATTTATATGTATCAACTTTTAATGCTTCCGGCAGGGCTTGCGTTTTTCCTTTTCGGGATGACACAGCTCAGTTCGATGCTTTCGGGTTTCACAGGCAGGTCTTTTGCAGACAAGCTCGACAAATGGACAAGGAATGATTTTACAAAGATTTTCACAGGTTTTACAATAACGACCCTTTTTCAATCTTCAGGTGCAACAACGGCGATCCTTGTTTCGATGACCTCCGTCGGGCTTGTAACGGTCACGAGTTCAGTAAGTTACCTGATCGGAGCGAACATTGGTTCAATAACAACAGCGTGGATAGTTGCAGTAAAAGTGACCTCATTCGGTGTTTTCATGTTTACCGGCGGGTTTTTATTAAAATTTGTGCTGAAAAATGAAAAGTTAAAAAAGATCTCTATATTTGTTGCCGGTCTCGGTCTTATATTTTTTGGTCTTCAAATGATGATGGATTCAGTTTCTTTTTTAAAGGAAAATCAAAAAGCATTGTCATTTTTTTCGGGATTTGATGCATCTTCATCATTTATTTCCATGCTCATTCTTGTGATCGCAGGTGTTGTTTTTACTGCTGTGATCCATTCAAGCGGTGCGACTGCGGCAATGATAATCGGACTGGTTTCGACTGGTGCAGTCTCTTTGCATAGCGGTGCGGCAGTAGTGCTCGGCTCAACTCTCGGAACAACGGCTACTGCATATCTTGCTTCACTTGGAACATCAGCCGAAGGGAAAAGGACGGCGTTTTTACAGATATTCATCAATGTTATTGAACTCTTGGCAGGGCTTGTGTTCTTCTATCCTATGGTGGAACTTGTATTGACGATCTCAAAAACATATTCATTCGATGCCGGATTTATGATAGCTCTTTATATGACTTTCCTTAAAATCATTCTTGCCGTAATAGTTTTTCCATTAAGAAAAGTGTTTGCCGTAACTGCAGAAAAATTCATCAGAAAGAAATTCAGACTGATAACTGAGTCGCTCAATATTTCACCCGTAACGGCTGACGATACTCCTGAAAAAATTAAGGAAAAATTTGAACCGGTGATCGAACTGTGTGTGAAATATATAACTGATATGCTTAGTTACAGCTATATCGGAATAAGGAAACCGGCACTGCGTTCCATTTATAAAAAAGTTATCCACTATGAAGAGATAATTGACGAAGCTCAAAAGGATATAGTTGAAATTATCAGCAAAAGCAGAAACAGTCACACTGATATACTCTGGCTTTTTCTTAAAATGGCTGATGAACTTGAATCAATGGGCGACCACGCCAAGTCTATCGCAAAATATGGTGTCCGCCTTGATGAGATCAGGCATAAACTGAACGATGAGCAGAAAAAGATCCTTCTTGAATGTTATCTGATGGTTTTCAGACAGTTCCATGAAGTGTGTGTAAAAAAGAACTTTGACTGCGCCCTTGTTGCAAAAGGGGAAGAGATAGAAAGACACTTGAGAAAGGAAAAAAGAAAAATATATTCCCTTCTTTGCACTGAATCGGATCACAACTACGAAAAGCGGCTCATACTTGCTGACATTTTTTCTGAATACAGCAAGTTCAACCATTCGGTAAAAAGGATCCTTCAAGTCAATCTTGATGTGGCTGAAGGAAGAGGGATATATCTCTGGGAAAGCAGGTGCAGAACTTAAATGACATTCACAGAAAGGACGGAAATAGTTTTCGGGGCTGACGGGCTCGAAAAGCTGAAAAATTCAACCGTTGCGGTCTATGGACTTGGCGGAGTCGGAGCAAGTGCCGCTGTATCCCTTGTCAGAGCAGGGGTCGGCACGATCGCAGTTACCGATTTTGATAAAGTGAACATGTCAAACCTCAACCGTCTTGTTTTCGGGTTTGAATCAACGCTAAACCTCGATAAGACCGAGGTTTTCGTTAAAACAGCCAAAGACATAAACCCTGACATAAAAATTATAATATCAAAAGATTTCGTTCACGGAGCTGATGCCGCTCAAAAAGTTCATTCTGCCGATTTTCATATTGATGCAATTGATTCACTCAACCCGAAAGTAAACCTGATTATCGCACTTCTTGAAAACAATGCCGCCTTCATCTCCTCAATGGGAACAGGGGGAAAATTCAGACCGGAGTTACTTCAGATCTCTGACATCTGGAAAACGGATGTTTGCCCTTTATCAAAATTTGTAAGAAAACGGCTCAGGAACAGAGGAATCAGAAAGGGATTTCCCGTTGTTTTCAGCAAGGAACTTTCCACAGAACCCGTTGACCTTGAAGACGA
>JAGOEX010000320.1 GCA_017997475.1 bacterium | reverse complement strand
TTTCAGAAGTTGCTATTCTCTTCACTCTGACCTTTCTTCCGGCAACACTTCTTGTTTCTCCTCTTGCGGGCTTATCTTTTCTGTCTTTCTGCTCAGTCACTATCTTCTGCTTATAGATGTCAAGCCCCTCCATATAAGCCGCCACTATATCAGATGTAATGATCGAAACACAACGCATTCCGTCATCGTTTGCCGGGATAACAAAGTCGATCTTTGTCGGATCGCCGTTAGTGTCAATAATTGCAATTACCGGAATTCCGAGGATCTTTGCTTCGTGAACTGCAAGATGTTCTTTTACCGGATCAACTATGAATATTGCACTCGGCATCTTGTCCATTCTAAGTATGCCTGAAAGGTTTTTCTCAAGTTTAGCTTTCTTTTTATCTATGTCTGAAAGCTCTTTTTTCTTATAGAGCCGTCTTTTTTCAGAATTGAGTATTTCGTCAAATTTCTGAAGTTTCTTAACTGACTGGTTGATCGTTGTGAAATTTGTGAGCATTCCGCCAAGCCAACGGTAGTTTACATAGGGAAGTTCAGCTTTTTCAGCTTCTTCCTTGATAACTTCCTGTGCCTGTCTTTTTGTTCCTACAAGAAAGATTGTTTCACCGTTCATTCCGATGTTCCTTACGAACTTCTTTGCATCTTCAATAAGTTCCATTGTCTTTTGAAGATCAATGATGTGAATGTTGTTGCGCTCTGTGAAAATGTAAGGCGCCATTTTAGGGTTCCATCTCTGTTTCTGGTGACCGAAATGGGCACCTGCTTTCAATAAATCTCTGATTTCAGGCATTTTTTCCTCCTAAGAATTTACCTGTTAAATCTTCCCTCTGAATTTCTGCTTACTCCCTTTTCAGGAAGACAGGTAACAGAAACAACCACAGAGGTGCTTCAAAACAGAGCGTTTATACTCACGGAGCGCGTTATGTCAATAATTTTTTAGATTTACTTGATCCGTTTTTTCTGTATAATCAATCGAGTTTTTCTTTTTCGGGTGATAGATTTGAAAGAAACGGGCTACTTTGGATCCATAGCAGGAAACATACTGACCCTGATTGTTTTTTTTACCATTTTTTATTTTCTTTTATACGGTTTTTCTTATCTGGAAAGCAGGATCATATGTTTTCCTGTAACGGTTATAACAACAGAAAAGGAAGCAACAGACAGGATTTTCGATTCAATGGAAATATGCTCCAAATCAATTGAGGTTGAAAAAATGACTTTTGACTCAGCCATTTTCAATCACTATGAAAAACTTCCTGTTAAAGATATTTACCTGTATTCTGTGGAAATACCCTATTCACAGTGGGAGAACATCAGGAAAATCGATGATTCAATCACTGAGGCAAATCCATATATTGAGGATATCATTGAAGATTATGTTCATTCTAAAATCAAGTATCTCTCCATTGCATTTATTTTTATATTTCTTGCCGGGCTGATCTCTCTTTTAAAGGCCGCCCCTTCATGGAAAACCACAAAAAAACAGTTTAAGATATCCTCCCTTTCGACACTCATTACATTCATTATACTTTCCTCATTAATGTTCCCTTCATTTCAAAGAAGTCTCTATCCTTTCATTGCAATAAACTTATCTATCCTTTTAGCAGTATGCTTCATAATTTTTATTATTGTCTGGCGACTAATGAAAACTTCGGGGTTAAAATGAAAAAGATCTTACTTTCATTATTTATTGTTTTTATTTCCTTCTCATGCAGTTTTAAAAACTATTCTGACAATGAGAATTTGAATGATTCCGACCAGTCCGACCATGCTGAAGATTCCGACCAGTCCGACGAGTCCGAAGATTCCGACGATTCCGACCAGTCCGACGATTCCGACCAGTCCGACCAGTCCGACGAGTCCGACCAGTCCGACCAGTCCGACGAGTCCGACCAGTCCGATCAGTCCGACGAGTCCGACAATGACACAGGAGACAGCGGTGACACTGGAGACAGCGGCAACACCGGAAACAGCGGCAACACTGGAGACACCGGCAACACCGGCAATACCGGTGAAGGTCTGTTTGTCAGGATAATTGCGGCAAACCTTACAAGTGGGAATGGTCAGGATTACGATCTGGGGCATGGAATAAGGATGTTAAATGCACTCAAGCCCGATATTGTCCTTGTTCAGGAGATGAATTATAAAAGCAACTCCGATGCAAATTATAAAGAATTTTCTCAGGCAATCTTGGGAACTGACTATTATGCTGTTGAAAGCGGTGTAAATATACCCAACGGTATTATAAGTAAATGGCCTATAACTTCAAATGGTTACTGGAATGATCCGACACTTACAGACAGAGAACTTATGTGGGGGATAATTGACATTCCGGGGCCTATTGACATTTTTGCAGTGAGTGTCCACCTTCACACAAGCCCCTCAAGTGATCAGGTAACGGCATCCCTTGTTATTGTTGATGAAGTTAAAAAGCACAAAAATGCAAATCCGGGACAGTTTTATTATGTTGTCGGCGGTGATTTCAACGGCACTTCATCAGTATCTTCAAACGGATTCGG
>JAGOEX010000319.1 GCA_017997475.1 bacterium | reverse complement strand
CTCCCCCGATATGAATGCCAGATGGTCACATCGGTCTTCTGTGCATAGATGAAAAGATGAAAGATCAGAAAAAATAGAATAAGAGTGAATTTTCTCACTTTATTTCTCCGTTGATCCTTTCTTTTGTAACTGAATCAAAAAAGTGCATCTTTTCATGTTTGATATTCAGTTTTATTTTGTCGCCGATCTTGAAATTTCTTGCAAGAACCGTTTCGAGTTCCGCGGCGATCTTGGCAGTGTCAGAAAGTTTCACATGGACAAGCGACTGTCTTCCGAGCGCTTCAACTATCTCAACTGTTCCTGAAATTTCGGGATCACCGTCTGTGAGCATAAAATCCTGCGGTCTTATCCCAACAACCATTTCTTCACGGAAACACCCTTCAGAAAAGACTATGCCGATGTTTATACCGTCTGAAACGAGTGTCGCATGGTCGCCCCGCTTTATGGTTTTGAGGTTTAGAAGGTTCATTGACGGACTGCCGATGAAACCGGCGACAAAAACATTTGCCGGAGTATCAAAAAGCTCCGCCGGAGTTCCAACCTGCTGCAATATTCCTTTGTTCAGTACGACGATCCTGTCGGCAAGGGTCATTGCCTCGACCTGATCGTGAGTGACATAAATTATCGTTGTTTTAAGCCGTTCATGAAGTTTTTTGAGCTCGACTCTCATCTGAGTTCTAAGCGATGCATCAAGATTTGAAAGGGGTTCATCAAAAAGGAATACTTTCGGATCTCTCACTATCGCTCTTCCCATTGCCACCCTTTGTCTCTGCCCACCACTCATCTGTTTAGGCAGGCGGTCAAGAAGATGCGTTATATCAAGAAGTTCCGCCGCCGCATTGACCCTTTTTTCAATCTCCTTCTTTTCAAAATTTCTTACTTTTAAGGCAAACGACATGTTCTCTCTGACAGTCATGTGAGGATAAAGGGCATAACTCTGGAAAACCATTGCGATATCCCGATCTTTAGGAGCGACATTGTTCACAATTCGTTCCCCGATCCTGATATTTCCCGAAGTTATCGTTTCAAGACCTGCAAGAGTTCTAAGCAGAGTCGATTTTCCGCAACCGGAAGGGCCGACAAGAACAAGAAATTCACCATCACCCACTTCAAGGTCGATCCCTTTAAGGATTACAGCTTCCTCGCTGTATTTCTTAACAACTTTCTCAAAAGTCACAGATGCCATGTCAAACCTCCGGAACTGAAATTAAGTGATTATACAGTAATAAAAAAAATAATTCAAAAAGAAGGTGTTTTTTAGATTTCTTTCGGGAGATCAGTTTTTCACAAGTATCATTGCGGACTGTTTCGGGAGAGTGAGTTCAAGGGTCTGATCGCTGTCAACAGTGTATATTTTTCCATCTGATCCGGGGAAGACATTTTTTAGTTTTGCCCCTGCGGCAAAGCCGGTTTTCATGACGGTCTCTTCATTTGATGTAGTTGATGACTTTGTTTTGCTGGTGTTTATTACTACGAGCACTTTCTCTTTTTTGTAAGTCCTTTCGAACGCAAGAATTCCGGCATCAGGTTCATCGTTTGTGTTATCGGTTGACCAGATGATCGACATGTCGCCTCTTCTTAACGGTGCATACCCGGCTCTTAGAGAATTAATAGCTGAAATATGTCTGAATGTTGCATTTTCTGTATCATATCCGCTGTCCCAGAGCGGTTCACGGTTTGCAGGGTCGTTACCCCCTTTGAAATTCTGTTCAGTTCCGTAATAAATACATGGAATTCCATCCATTGTCAGCATAAGTGTAAGAGCATTTCTCAAAGCAGTTTCATCGGGCTGTTCATATAAAAATCTCGGCAGATCGTGGTTATCCATGAAATTGACAAGTATCTTCTGCGGACTTAATACTTTCCCGTCTGCATCAGTGACACCTGAAACAGTTCCGTATCTTGGTTTTTCACCTTCAGGAAGAGGGGAGCCGTCATCAAGTTTATTCATTCTGAGGTTGAAAAGTCTTTCAAAGTTCTTTGTCGGTCCGCCATATTTAAATATTGAGTCAAACACTTGAAATTTCTGGGAAAAATAAAAGACAGAATCCATTTCATTATTTTTTGTGAAACTTCCTAAAAGTTCATCATTACCGTCAAATGCCTCTCCGAAAATGAAGAAATTCTCCTTGCCCAGACTTTCTGCATATTCTCTCATCGCCGGAGTGAAAACCTGCCAGAATTCGTGCTCGACATGTTTGATTGTATCTATCCTGAAACCGTCAATGTTTACTGCACTTATCCAGTACTGAAAAACAGAGATCAGAGCATTTCTCACATCAGCCCTTGTCGTGTCAAGGTCTTTCAGCCCGCCGGGGAAGTCACCTTTGACGACCTGATAATCACTGTCCCAGGAAACAGTTCTTCCCATTCTGTTGTACCACTCATCGTTATGAAATTCAGGCGGATTCGGAGGAACTCGGTTAATTTCAGGCATATAGACCCATTTAAGCGGAGCAAGACCTGATTCACCCGCTTCTGAAAATGCCCGTATCTTTCTTGGATCAAAATCGGGGTCCC
>JAGOEX010000318.1 GCA_017997475.1 bacterium | reverse complement strand
TGAAAACGATATTTTTTTTAATGGTTTTGTTTTTTTCAGTCTTTTCAACGGCTTGCAAGATCGACCAGAAACTTCCTTACAATGCGGTGGTTCTTGATCAGATAATATTTGTCGATGAGGTGAAGGAAGGGGTTCCGCAGACCCTTCTCATGCCCAACGGAACGACTGTTACATATAAAATGCCTCCGAAACTGCACGACGGACAGCTTATAAAGGTCCGCGATGTGGAAGGTGAGGATCCGTATTATATAAGAATTTCACTGAGGTATCGTGATGAACAAAGCAAAAAGTAATGTGGCGGCCCTCACAGGGGCGATCGCGACGGGGAAAAGTGTTGTATCAAACTACCTGTTAAAGAATTTCGGATTTGTTGTGATAGATGCCGACAAGATCGGTCATGAAGTTCTGGAAGACACTGATATTATTAGGATTATCCGCGAAGAATTCGGCGAAACCGTGATAAGGGAAGGGGCTGTGAACCGTGAAAAGCTCGGCAGAATAGTTTTTTCAGATCCTTCAAAGCTCATGCTTTTAAATTCCATTGTCCACCCCAGACTTTTTTCAAAGGCACAGCAGATGATAGAGGCGATACCGTCATCCCGTCCCGTAATTTTTGAGGCGGCGGTCCTTATCGAAGCGGGATGGCACAAGTATTTTGACAAAATAATAATCACCACATGTTCGCCAGATATTCAGATAAAAAGAATTGTCGCCCGTGACGGTATTAGCGAAGCGGATGCACTTAAAATCATCGCAAGTCAGATATCCTATGACGAAAGATATGCTTTTGCCGACTATATTGTTGACACAAGTGAAGGGCTTGAAAACATTACAGTTTCACTTGATGAAATTGCAAATGACCTTATTTCTCAAAAAGAGGTTTAAATGGAATCAAAAAAATTTATGGGGCATCCGGTCGGATTGTTCGTTCTCTTTTTTACTGAGCTGTGGGAAAGATTCTCTTTTTACGGAATGAAAGCGATACTTGTCCTTTACATGGTCGCATCTATTGAAAAAGGGGGACTCGGATGGAGCAATGCGAAAGGTCTTGAGATCTACGGCTGGTACAACATGCTTGTCTATGTCATGGCGATCCCCGGCGGAATAATTGCAGACAGGTATCTCGGTCAGAGAAAAAGTGTCTATCTTGGCGGACTTCTGCTTTGTGCAGGACACCTTCTTCTGGCATATCCTCCCGAAGCGGCGTTCTTTTCAGCTCTGGGGTTGATCGTTCTCGGAGTAGGTCTCCTCAAGCCCAATATTTCGACAATGGTCGGGGAGCTTTATCCTGACGGTGATGCGGCAAAAGATGCCGGCTTTACAATATTTTACATGGGAATAAACATCGGTGCGTTCTTTTCAGGGATCGCTGTGGGCTGGCTTGCATACAAATACGGCTGGCATTACGGTTTCGGACTTGCCGGCATCGGAATGATAATCGGTCAGATAGTCTATGCATACGGTCAGAAATATCTCGGAACAGCAGGTCTGAAAAAGAAAGTGTGTATCGATGCCGCAACAAGCAGGCCTGTAAAATGTGAGTTCACAGCAGTTGAAAAACGGAAGATCGGGCTTGTCATCTTTTCATTTCTGATCGTTATTGTTTTCTGGGCCGCTTTCGAGCAGGCAGGCGGATTGATGAGTCTTTACACTGAGCAGTTTACTAGCCGGGACCTGTTTGGATTTACAATTCCGACTGCATGGTTCCAGTCGCTTAATCCTTTTTATATCATGATATTTGCACCTGTTGTCGCATCTTTCTGGATCATGCTTTCAAGAATAGGTAAGGAGCCGTCGGCACTTACAAAAATGGGACTTGGAACGATGATACTCGGTATCGGATTCCTTTTCATGGTTGGAGCTTCAGTTGAAAGAGGTGGAGATGAACTTGCAAAAAGCAGCATGTTGTGGCTCTGTCTCGCATATTTTTTCCACACGATAGGCGAACTTGCTCTTTCTCCAGTGTCACTTTCATTCATAACAAATATGGCGCCGAAGAGAATGACTTCTCAGGTAATGGGATGGTATTTTGCCGTAACTGGAATTGCCGGTTATTTTGCTTCCAAGATCGGGATTTTCGCAGAAACCGCGGGTGAGCTCAAAGTGTTCGGACTGATCGCCGGATTCACGATGTTCTTCGGGATTCTTCTGATGATAATAGCACCGAAGATCAATAAAATAGCAGACATACACAGAACAGACGGTTGACGGAGAAATTAAACATGACTGATATCAAAGCTGTAATTTTTGACTGGAACGGAACGCTCGTTGATGATGTTTGGCTCAGTGTCAATGCCATGAACGCCATGTTGGAAAAAAGGGGAAAAAAACCGATAACAACTGAATATTACAAATCAATTTTTTCATTTCCGGTTATAAATTATTATAAAGAACTTGGGCTTGATGTTGAAAATGAATGGGAGATAATTTCCAGAGAATTCATGGATATTTATCTTGGAGCATCAGAAAAACTCAAACTTTTCAGGGATGTAGAACCGATTGTAAAATATTTCAGGGAACTAT
>JAGOEX010000317.1 GCA_017997475.1 bacterium | reverse complement strand
CAAGCTTGATATTTTCTCTTCAAAAAAGATGAATGAACTTCTTTACAACGAATATCTTTTTAAGGAAATGGAGGAAAAATGTTTTAAGGAGCAGGGGAGTGCCTGTTATATTCTTGCTTCTTTAACAGAGGTCGAAAAACCTGAGCAGGCAGTTGCATTTTTTGAGAAAGCTTGTGAAAAAGGGGTTGTTGACGGTTGTATTAAATCTGGAAAGATCTTTTATGAAAAGGATAATGAGAAAAAGTCCTATGAACTTTTTTCAAATGCATGTGGCTGGGAATCAGGTGAAGGGTGCCATATCACAGCATATATGACTGAGATCGGTTATGGAGAAAAAAGAAGCGGAACTGTTGCGGAAATGATCTATAAAAAAGCGTGTGAAAACGGCTATGAACTCAGTTGTAAAATGCACGAGAATATAAAAAAATATGGTTATTCGAGCGATCATGTCAGAAATATTGTTAAAAAAGATGAAAAAGTTTCAGAAGTTCTTGGAAGTGAAGGCGATGAACTTTCAAAAGAAATGAAGAAAAGCAGAACATTTGATGAAACGAGCATGTCAATTCCAGTGAAAGAGAAATATCATCCGTACAAATGGCTTGGTATCGGTATAGCTGTTGCGGGAGCTGGTATTCTTGTCGGAGGAGTGACAGGATTCACAATTGCGGCAGATGATAATTACGGTGAATATGAACGGTTGACGACAGATGAAAAGGTCTTTGAAGCGGCAAATGCCGGAGTTCCCAAAGAAACATATCTGAAAACTGTGAATGAATACAAAGATAAAGGTGATAAATATAAAAATCTTTCAATTGCAAGCGGAGTTGTGGGCGGAGCTCTCATTGTGACTGGAATTGTGCTTGCATTCATTCCGGGGGAAAGGGAAGTGATGAAAAAGGTGAGCTTCTCAACTGACGGGAAAGGATTTTATGCATCACTCGGTTTTGAGTTTTAGAGAAGTTTTGAAAAATAGGCGGTGTAATCATGGTATTGCCGGTAAACATTGAAGATTTGCTTTCTAAAAGAAAAATAGAAAGTGAAAGAATTGAATTTAAAAAAGGATGGAACCCTCTAAAAACAATGCAGACTATATGTGCATTTGCAAATGATTTTCATAATCTGGGAGGGGGATACATAATTGTTGGTGCATCTGAAAAAAACGGTGTTCTTCAAAGACCCGTGACAGGCGTTCCTGAAGGTCAGCTGGATCAGATTCAAAAAGAGATCGTTGAGATTGGTCACAAAATAGTGCCGTTTTATCACCCGATCATTGAACCGTATAAAATTGATGAAAAATGGATTCTTATACTTTGGGTTCCCGGTGGTCAGTCAAGACCGTATAAGGCATTAACTTCTTTTGATAAAAGCACAAAAGAGTATTCCTATTTTATAAAAAAAGGATCCCTTACAGTTAAAGCTAAAGATCATGATGAATCTGAACTTATTTCTCTCGCGGCAAAGATTCCTTTTGATGACAGAATAAACCAGCAGGCAACAACTGAGGATCTTTCAAGGCGTTTGATTGAGGAATACTTAAAAGAAATTGGCAGCGAACTTGCAGAGCAGGTTGACCAGCTTTCTGTTGAAATGGTTGGTCGGAAAATGAATATTATAGGCGGTCCAAGTGAATCTACTTTTCCCAAAAATATCGGTCTGATGATGTTTAACGAACATCCGGAGAGCTTTTTTCCGGTTACACAGATTGATGTTGTATATTTCCCTGATGGTCCCGGAGGAGATGTGTTTGAAGAAAAAGAATTCAAAGGCCCTCTGCACCGGATTATTAGAGATTCACTCAGTCATATTCAGCGCAATTACTTAAAACAGACAGTCATCAAATATCCTGATAGAGCGGAAGCAGACCGTATTTGGAATTTTCCCTATGCCGCAATTGAAGAAGCACTGGTAAATGCGATTTATCACCGCTCGTATGAAATCCGTGAACCGGTAGAGGTGCGAATAACACCAAAAGAGCTGGTCATACTCAGTTTCCCGGGCCCCGATCGATCAATAAATATTGAAGATCTTAAAGCTGGTAAGGCGGTCAGTCGTCGTTATCGTAATCGGCGGATAGGTGAATTTCTCAAAGAGCTTGATCTCACTGAAGGCCGCTCAACAGGTATTCGTAAAATTAAACGGGCAGCTGATCAGAATGGATCTCCTGAACCCGTGTTTGAAACAGATGAAGATCGCAGTTACTTTATTTTCTGTCTTCAAGTGCATCCTGGTGCATTGAAATCTGAACAAGTAACGGAACAAGTAACCCCCCAAGTAACCCCCCAAGTAACCCCCCAAGTAGAAAAGCTGCTAATGAAGTTTAATAATGAAATGAGCAGATCTGAAATAATGGAAATACTTGGCCTTAAAGATAAAAAAAGTTTTAAAGAATCATATCTTGATCCTGCCCTTGAAGATAAATTAATTGAAATGACTCAGCCCGACTCACCGAAAAGTCCGACTCAGAAATACCGGCTTACAGAAAAAGGAAAAAGATTGAAAACTAAATTCCAATAAACGGAGCGGAACATGAAGA
>JAGOEX010000078.1 GCA_017997475.1 bacterium | reverse complement strand
TCTGCATGGACACGGTTACTTTCATTGAAGAAGACCTCTTGTGACATGGGTGCGGGAACTTTTGTGTTGAAAAATATTCCAAGTATGAGTACAGCAACAATTGGAAAAGCGCTTGCCAAGGTGACAATTCCGAAACCCATTGTTCCGCTGTCCTCACCACCGACTGAGCGACAGAAACCTATACCCAGTGCAAGAACAAGAGGCACTGTGACCGGACCTGTTGTCACTGCACCGCAATCCCATGCAAGACCTGTAAGATAAAGGATGTTTTTATCAAAGATCCCCCAGATTGAAATGATCAGAAGAAACGGGATCAGCGTATAGAGAAAGGGTTTGAGCGATATTGAATACATGAAGCGGAGCATTCCTGCAATGACTGCGATGCCGACACCGATACCGAGAGCTGCCACAAGAAGACCGGCATGCCTGTTGAGCAGAAGAAAAAGTAATGGAGCATCCCACGGTTTTACGAAAGAGCCGGCCGCTTTCAAGACAGATATCGAAGGTTCGGCAAGGGTTGCTCCCACACCTAGAATAAAGCTGAATATTATTATTGTAACTAATCCTGATTTTATCGGGAGCTTGACACCGATTATTTCACCAAGCGGCATTATTCCAAGAAGCAGTCCTTCCATGAAAAAGGCAAGCCCGAGGATAACCAGTGCCATTCCCAGTGAAATTATTGATGAATCGGCAAGAGGCAGGTCCAGGATCACAGTCTGGAAAAAGATCAGATAGATTATTACAGGAAGTACCGACCTGATCTGTTCCAGCAACCGCGTTTTACAGTAGGGAACCAGTAGAAGTACCGACTGATCGAAGGAAATTTTGATTTTTTTTTTGCAGACACTTGCCATGGAACCCTCCGGAATGGTGAAGTTAACTAAACAGGTAATGATAACGGAATGTTCATAAATATCAAATTTTTGAAAACGGTGCGAGGGACTTATTTTGGATCTGACTTCTCCGGTTTTTCCTTGTATTTCTCGAGATCTTTTTCTGTTATGAACTTTTTCAGTTTAAATTTTTTGATATCGAGCTTTTTGATATCTTCATTGGTATATGTTTTTTTTGGCGCATTTTCCTTTTTCGGAACAAATACCCTGATCTGTTCAGAGCTGTATTGAGGTTTCTCTGTTTCTTTTTCGATTCCGATTATTCCCTTGACATCATCTAATACTGTGGTTTCCTTCGGGTTTCTGCTGTCGATGACACTTTTTCTTTCAAAATAGACATATGTTCTGTAACCTATTATTATTACGGCAATAATTATTAGTGCAAAAGCCAGCTTTTTCATATCAGATGTCCTTTATTTCGCAATCCCTGACTTTAAATATGATATAGAATCCAAGAGCAGTAATAATTATCTCCATGAACTGACCAACAGTAAGAAAATTATACAAAAGCGGTTCAACCCTTAAAAACTCTATTATAAAGTTGATTGTTCCATACCCGATCAGAGCAGAGCCCGCTATGATGTTCCTGCTGACTTTAAACCGGTTCATTACAAAAAGGATTAAAAAAAGGATGAACATCGATATTACGAGATATGCCTGGACAGGGTGGACAGGGTAGCTCACTTCAAATCTCGAAATAAGTCCGTGTTTTAAATGGTGGAGTCTTGACGCATGACTTGCAGGAGGATATTTTACTGCACATGGTCCATCCCATATCTTTCCGAAACAGCATCCTTCCATTAAACAGTTGATTCTGGTGATCGCCGCAAAAAGAGGGAAAGGATAAAAGATGCCGAAAATGAGCTTTCTGGCATCATGTACAACAAACAGAAGGACTATCGCAAGAATAAGAAGTCCGCCTGTTATCGAAAATCCTTTAAAAAGTGTGGCAAGAAGTGCCTGAAATGCATTCCAGTCATTGATCTTCTGGATCTTTGTCATCGAAGAGGAAAGAAAAGAGAGGAATTTTCCGGAAAATATAATTATGAGAAGAGGCGATAATCCCGCACCGACACATGAAGCGACCGCAACTTTTATAAGAATACGGTGATTCTTTTTTACCGGAATATATTTTTTTAAAACAAGGAACCATGCAGCTATTGCAACGGCAAATATCAGAGGCGTCATGTATTTTGATATGTTTACAACGCCGTATGAAAGCCAGTTAAGCATTAATTCACCTCAAGGCATCGGAACTGATGTGAGGATCGTTTTCAGATCGTTATCTGTAAATCTGAGTCCGAATCCGAAGAAGAGATCTCTTTCACCGCTTATCAGATTTTCTCCGCCGACGGTCAGATATATCCAGCTTAATGGCTCAATTGTCCAGATCAGAGGTCTTGCGAGACCTTTTAGCCGCAGTTCAGGCACATCGCCTCCGAAATCAAATATTTCAGCTGAGATCGACAGAAATCTCCAAGGATTATAATCAAGAGCCAGCCCTGTTTTATTCTGGAAAATGCCACCTCTGAATGTCATCGGTCCGAAATTTCTGCCGATCTGAAGATTGAATTTAAGCTCCGAGTCTGTTTTTGTTTTATTTTCAGTTATCACATAGTTCTGCACAGATGATCCGTCATCAACACCGAGCTCATATGTCGTTGAAGTTTCTGTAACTCTTCCTTGCGGATCATCAACGACACCGAACATATAAAAGCGGTCTGCCCTCGGTTGAAGTGTTATGTCAAAATATGTTTGGAACGCCCGGTCAAAAACCATATAATCTGAATGTACGTCGACATGGATCTGCATTCCGAGCGTTGTGTCAATATAATCGGTCAGTTTATCTGATATCTTTGTTATGTCGTTATAAAGTTTCTCATCATTGACGATCCTGCCTATGTTCCCTTCCCCCTTCGCTACTTTGCCGGTTATTTTATTAACATCTTCTGAAATATCCCTTAAGTTCTGCATTGCACCGCGGGATGCCTTCAGTTCTTCGGAGATCAGTTTAAGACTGTCTCTGAGTGCTGTGAGAGTTTCGGAAATTTCTTCGTCCTTATCATTCACCATGCTGTTCATTTTGTCGGTAAGAGCAACAGTATTCTCAAGTATTTTTGAAAGTTTATCCATTTCATTTTCACTTCTGACATTTATCTTGTGTGTGATCTCGGACATGTTCTTCAATGTTTCAAGAAGAAGTTTCATGGAACCTTCAAATGTCTGTGAAGTGTTTTCCGCTGTCCTTGAAAGGACTTCTATTATTTTATTGAGTTTTTCCTGATTCCCTTCGGTGGTCAGGATCGATATCGCCTCTGTCGCTTTTTCCATCATGGCTGAAGCTTTATCCATGGCACCGTTTATCCCCGAGGAAGAGATCACATTTTTTATGTATTCATATTCCTCAAGTTTTCTAGCATCCTTTGTTCCTGGGTCAAGAACGAGGACATATGTGCCGAGCATGCTTTCCATGACTTTTTCAATCCTGGCGTTTTCGTAAACAGCGACTTCGTCCCAGATGTTGAGAGTCATCTTTGCTTTTCCGTCTTCAAGCTCTATCTTTGCCATTTTGCCGACAACAACACCTGCGATCCTCACATCACTGTCATTGAGAAGTCCCATGGCATCGTCACTGAGTGCATAAAGGACTCTGGTGCTGCCTCCGGAAAAACTGTCAGCGGACTTAATTATATAGAAGGTGACTAAAGTAATGCAAACTGTAAAAAAAACGCCTATTTTCGCTGCTCTGGTCATAATTACTCCTTATTCAAGCGGTCTGAAGGAATTGCTGATAAACTGTTTCAGAACCGGATGATCAGAGACCACAGCTTTTGCCGGTTCACCGAAAAATTGAATTGTTCCATCGTAAAGTAATGCCACTTTGTCCGCTCTCCTGAAGGTTGAAGCAATGTCATGGCTTATGACAACGCAAGTCATCCCCAGCTCCTTGTTGACCTTCATTATAAGTGTATTGATACTTTCTGCAAGAATTGGATCAAGTCCGGTGGTGGGTTCGTCAAAAAGAACAATTTTCGGTTCGACTGCAATGGCTCTGGCAAGTCCCACTCTTTTTCTCATTCCTCCTGAAAGTTCGGAAGGATATTTTTTTTCAATTCCGGGAAGTTCGATAAGGTCAAGAAGTTTCGCAACCCGTTCTTTCAATAATTTTCCGTCTTTTATGCCAAGCTGTTCAACAAGTGGAAAAGCGATATTCTCTTCAACATTCATGAAATCAAAAAGGGCGGCATCCTGAAAAAGGTATCCGATGTTCCTTCTTATCGCAAGGAGTTCATGATCGGAAAGTTTAGTGATATCAATGTCTTTAAAAAATATTTCACCCATGTCGGGTTTCATTATACCGATGATGTTCTTTAACAGGACGCTTTTTCCCGTTCCGCTTTTGCCGATTATCGTTGTTATTTTTCCTTCTTCAATGTCTATGTTGACGCCGGCAAGAACTTTCACATCCCTGAATGATTTATGAAGGTCTCTGACGCTTACAATGATGTTTTCCATCATCAAAGTCCGAAAAAGTTTATAAAAATGTATGTCATAATGTAGTCTGCTATAAGTATTGCGACAGTTGAGATAACGACAGCCGTGGTGGTCGCTTCTCCGACACCTTTTGCACCTCCTTTTGTCTTGAGCCCGTGATAACAGCAGATCGTTGTAACAATAAATCCGAAAAAGAAAGCTTTTACAAGTCCTGTCCAGATGTCTTCGGGATCGACCCAGAAATACATGGTGTGCATATATGAAGTGCTGTTTATCATGGCAGAAGTATTTGCAACAAAATAACCGCCGTATATTCCGACAACATTTGCGAGTGCGGTTAATGCGGGAAAAACCATCAGGGAAGCAAATATCCTCGGAATTACAAGATATCTGACCGGACTCACTGCCATCGTTTCCATCGCATCTATCTGCTCAGTTACCTTCATGCTTCCTATCTCGGCAGTCATTGAAGAGCCATTCTTTGCGATAAGAACGATTGCTGTTATGACGGGTGCAAGTTCACGACTCATTGAGATCGCTACACCGGCCCCTGCGAATGACTCAGCTCCGAAAAGCCGCATAATGTTGATAAGTTGCAGAGAAAGGATCATCCCTGTGGTGAATGTCGATAAGGCGACTATAACAATGGACTGAATCCCTATTTTTTCGGTGTGATCGGCGATCTGACCGAAACGGTAAGGGGGAACGAACATATAAAAAAGACACTGATAGGCAAAGACAATATACTTTGACACATCATTGAAAGCCCGTATTAAAAAATTACCTATCTTCTCAAAAAAAATCATAATCTTCCTAATAGAAAAATCTGCGGAAAGATATAATCAAATGGTTTTTCAGTCAAGTAATTGACTTATATTTTCATTATTTACATTACTTTTACACAATAAGAGATGCCGGTTGTGAGTTTGTGGTGGATAAAAATCGATAAAAAAGAAAGTTTCTAATATTGCTTGACTTTTGAAAATTCATAGTTAATATCGGCGTGTTCATGGGAGTGGTTTCCATGGACTGGTTTTTTAGTATTAGTTTTTTTGAGAGAGAGAAAAGATGAACATTTATGTTGGAAACCTTGCGTACAAGATGAGTGAAGAAGACCTTAGAACTGCTTTTGAAGCTTACGGAACAGTTGATTCCGCAAGATTCGTTACCGATCGTGAAACCGGCCGTTCAAAGGGTTTCGGTTTTGTTGAAATGCCCAATCAGGATGAAGCTCTTGCAGCTATCAATGCACTTAACGGAACAGAACTTTTCGGCAGAACAGTTACTGTTAACGAAGCGCGTCCCCGTGAAGAGAGAAAACCTGGCGGATACGGTAAAAAGTACTAAACTAAGTAGAACTTATCTTATATAAATCCTGTACACATTCTTTTTATTTTTTTAACAGCTTGGATATTACTGCCTTCTTTTGAGCATTTCCGCTTCAACTTCTTTAAGCTGTTCCTGATCGTTGATTCCTGAAAGAGAGAAACTGTCCGTTTCAACAATTGCAGTAACCTTTCTGCTCATGCGGTTTGCAATTTTTACAATGTCTGTAAGGTAATATTCGTATTTTGAATTGTTATTCTTTATCTTGAAAACAGCTTCAACGAGGAATTTTTTATCAACGATATATATTCCGCTGTTAATTTCCCGAATTTTCCGCTCTGATTCGTCAGCATCGAGATATTCAACTATTGATTCCACTTCATTTCTGCTGTTCCTCACGATCCTTCCGTAATGACCGGCATCTTCAAGGATAGTGCTGACAACAGTGAGGTCTGATCCGCTTTTTGTAAAGTGTTCAATGGCGTTTCTGAAAGTTTCCGTTTTTATCAAAGGGGTATCCCCTGTGCAGATTATAATGTGCGAAGCATCACCGGCAATGTTCGGAACGGCCGCTCTCACAGCCCCTCCTGTGCCATTCTGTTTCTGCTGGAATGAAAACTTTATGGATTCATAATTTTCCGACAGATATTTTTCTACCTGATCTCTTCCATGACCTGTTACTACATTTATATATGCCGCAACTGGCTGAAGAGATTCCATTATCCAGCCGATCATCGGTTTTGAAAGGACATCGTGCATCACTTTGGGCATATTGGACTTCATTCTTGTTCCTTTTCCTGCGGCAAGAACGATCGCTTCTGTTTTCATTTCCAGCTCCGTTGTTTAATTATCTTTCGGATCCTGATTTACAGGCAGTTTCAGAACAAAATCAACAGTGTCATGACCATCTGAACGGTTGACTGCAGAAACACTGCCGCCCATTATCTTGATTATCTGATAAACAATGGAAAGTCCAAGACCTGTTCCTTTATCTTCAGTTTTAGTAGTGAAGAAAGGATTGAATATCTTGTCAAAAATATTTTCAGGAATAGACGGCCCGTTGTTAGAAACCGTGATCTTTATATATTGACCGTCAGGTTTTACAGATATTCTCAACTCTTTATTTTCCTGTCTGACTTCATCAAGGGCGTCAATAGCGTTGTTGACGATGTTTGTAAGAACCTGGATAAGTTCCTGTCTGTTGCATTTGATTGTTTTGGAAGTGTCATCAGTTATGTCAAAAGAAAAGTTTATCCCCCCCTTTTTTATGCCGTAATATGTGAGACTTTTCACCTCGTTTATTATTGAGGCGATGTCGTTGACAGAGATCTTGTGCTCTTTCTTGTAAAATCGCCTGAAAGATTTTAACAGTTCTTCGATGCGCTGTATTCCCGAAAGTGAATCCTTAACACCTGGAAGAATGAAATTCTCAAAAACTTTCTTTGCTTCGGGATCTGTAAGATGGTCTTTCACTTTATTATAGGCGAAAAGAAAGGTTTCCTGATTTGCCTTGATGAATGTGAGAGGGCTGCTTATCTCATGAACGATCGAACTCACCATTGTGCCGACGGTTGCAAGTCGGTCGGCGTGAATGAGCATCTGTGTTCTTTCTTCAACTTTTTCCTCAAGCTGGAACTGATATTCAAGAAGGTTGAGATGGTTTTTCATTTTTATCGCCATCTCGTGCCATTTTATCGGTTTTTCAATGAAATCCATTCCCCCTTCAGAGAGGGTCTGTCTTCTGATGTCTTCATCTTCAAGAAAATGGATGTCGCCTGTAATGAAAATGACTCTGGCACGGTATGAAATTGAAGCGATCTTCCTGTATATCTCCATGCCGTTGCTCTCACCGAGGTTCATGTCAATTATATAAAGTGTGAGACGATCCTGCGCTGCGAGAGTGTACACTTCTTCGGGGTCTGTTGAATAGAATCCTTCGATCTCCGGAAGATATTTTGACAGTTGACCTTTAGCAACGCTTAAAAAGTTCTTTTCATCGTCAAGGACGCAGAATCTGGAACTGGTTTTAAAATTTGATGTCATTTATTCAGTCCCCATCAAAGAACAAATTCTTCCGCCCCATACATCACCGTATTTTTCAAGAATTAACTTCTTAAGATTTACAGAAAGAAGCTCTGACGATTTTTCATCAAAAGAGAACTTGAGTCCGACCCCCTCGCTTCCTTTTTCATTAGGACCTTTATAGATGACAGCACCCTGAGCAGAGAGCTCTTTTTCAAGTCCTGCGACTTTTATATTGAATGTTATGCTGTCTCCGGGACGATAATCATCATTTATTATAAGAAAAAGCCACCCTCTTTTCATCATTCTGATGTAATCTTTGAGAAAGGAATTTAATTTTTTGTAATCTATTTTGATGTTCTGGTCAGCCATTTTTTCGCCCTCATCAGTTTTAAGACAAATGATTATATTGCCAAAAAACATCTTTTGTCAAAAAATGAAGAGCTCAAGAGTAAGTTCATTTGACCTTATTTGAAAAAATCAGTAATATCAGGTGATTTTTGAGGAGTTGCGGGTGAAAGCAAACACGGTTATATTCTTTTCGACAATATATTTTCTTTTTATTCCTGTTATTTTATGCGGTGATGATGCTCCGGATGAGAATATTTTGAAAGGGAGGGATATCAGCCCTCTGCCTGATACTGACGAAAGGATCGACGGATACAGAAAAGATTACAAAAAAGTGAAAGGAAATCACATACAGCTTCCTTCAAAATACACTGCTAAAAAGACAGAACCTGTCTTTAATGAAGTTCCGGCTCCGCCTGAAGTTAAAAAGGAAAGTCCTGAAATTATTGAGAAACCAGTTCAGAAAGAAGTTGAAAAACCAGTTCCGGGATATACAGGTGAAATTGTTGAAGGAGTGAGAGAAGGGAAAGGGAAACTGATCCTTGAAAACGGCGATATTTATGAAGGAAACTGGAAAAACGGGAAAAAATCGGGTCATGGAATATATCTTTATTCAAGCGGGCTTAAATACAACGGTAACTGGGAAGATGACAAGATGGATGGAACTGGCTCGCTTATATTTTCTGACGGAAGTTTGTATTGCGGTGACTTCAGTAAAGGTTCCTTAACAGGTAAGGGGACATTCAGATATAGCGACGGAGCTGTTTATGAAGGGGGCTGGAAAGACGGCAAATGGCACGGTGAAGGAAAGTTCATGCTGAAAGACGGCAGGGAACTGAGAGCGATTTTTGCGAATCATCAGGTCATAGAGATATTAAAAGAGGAAAAAACCGAGAATAACTGTGAGGGCGAACAAAATGACGGAACTGATTAACTCTCTGCGTGTGCTGAGATCAGAACTGCACAGATTTCCTGAACTTAGCTTTAAAGAAGAGAGAACTGCTGATATAATTCAGAGTTTTATCACGGAAAGGATAAATGGGTCTAATCTTTTCACCATTCATAGGCCGTTTCTTACATCTGTTGTCGTAGAATACAGCAACGGAAAAGACCTGCCATACAGAATATTCAGGGCGGATATGGACGCTCTCCCAGTCAAAGAGTTCGCTTTAAATGAAATAATTTCGCAAAATCAGGGTGTTATGCATGCCTGCGGTCACGATGTCCATATGACAATTCTTTGCGGACTTATTTCTGAAGCCGCCCGTCTTAAACCGCAGAAAAATGTTCTTTTTGTTTTCCAGCCCGGTGAAGAAGGGGCAGGTGGAGCGAAAGGGCTTATTGATTCAGGGTTTTTTGACAGATTTAATATTGAAAGTGCATTCGCACTCCATGTTACGGATGACCATGAGGTCGGTGAAGTTGCTTCAAACGGAGGTCTTCTTTTTGCGATCCCAAGAGAGATAGATGTTGTTTTCAAAGGGAAAAGTGCCCATGCCGCCTATCCTGAAAAAGGGAATAACGCATTGATGGCATCAGCCCGTTTTCTTTTCAAATGTGGTGAGACTTTAAAGAATGTCATTGCTGAAAACGAAGTGTTCCTTGCCCATTTCGGGAAGATATCTTCAGGAACTGCAAGGAATATCATCTCTGACTATGCGGAAATTCAGGGGACACTGAGATCATTCGATATGGAAGTTATGATAAAAGGTACTGAAACAGTTAAAAAAACGGCTGACGAGTGTGCGACATTCCTTGGATGCAGTGCTGAAGTGAAAATACTTGGAGAATATGTAGCTGTAAAGAACGACACTAAGCTTTTTGATCTGCTGAAAAAGATCTCTTCAGAAAAAGGGATCAGATGCATTGAGAAAAAAGGTGAACTTGTAGGTGAAGATTTCGGATATTTCACTCAGAAATGGGGCGGACTCCTTTTCTGGCTCGGTTCAAAAGATCCTGATAAAAATCCCAACCCCTTGCATTCAGAGAAGTTTTTCCCAAGTTTCAAAGCGATAGACACCGGACTTGAGATAATGACAGAAATCCTTCTTTACTGACCTGTTTTTTTTGACTTAATTTAAGTTATCTGATACTTTTCACCGGTTATCGTTCAAAACTTTTTTCAGGAGAAAAATTCATGAGTACAGGAAAGATCATTCAGATTGTAATTGCAGGTCTTATAATTTATGTCGGCTGGTTTGTGGCTAAGCCGTATGTTGATAAATACCGTCTTGAGAAAGTTGTAGAGAACATCGCCCAGTACGGCACGATAAACACGATTGAAAGGACAGAGAAAGAATTTCAGAACAGAATTGTCGATCTTGGAAGAAAGGATATTCTCCCCGGCATGCTTTTTCTTGAAAAGGATGAAGAGACACAGAGGGTTAAAGCAACTCTCAGGTATAAGGATGAGATCAAGGTTTTCGGCCATGTTTTCAAACCGCTTGAATTCACAATAATCAAAGAAGCTGCCAAAGTTGACAAGATAATATAAAATGAAACTTGTTATCAGAAACGGAAAACTGATCAACCCTGCCGGAAATATCAACGGAAAAACTGCGCTGATAATTGAAGACGGCATAATTACTGAAATAACTGAAAATCCAGATATTTCAGGGGCGGAAGTCATAGATGCGGAAGGGATGATCGTTGCTCCCGGTTTCATTGACATCCATGTCCATTTCAGAGAACCGGGATATGAGCACAAGGAAGATATTCTGACAGGGCTCAATGCGGCGGCGGCAGGCGGTTTCACGGCTGTGTGCACTATGCCGAACACAAATCCTGTTCCGGACAATGCTGAAACTGTAAAACTGATGCTTGAAAAGGCCGCAAAAGGGAATGGTGTCAAGCTTTATCCAGTTGCCTCGGCGACAAAAGGGATCAAAGGAATCGAGATGTCTGAGCCGGATGAACTTAAAAAAGCGGGAGCGGTTGCGCTCAGTGATGACGGAAGACCTGTTGCTGACACAGCTCTCCTGAAAAAGATCATGGAAAAAGGGAGATCCTGCGGCATGAAATATGTTTCCCACAGTGAAGATCTCTATCTTGCTGAGGGCGGACAGATGAATGACGGTCACTTCTCGACTGTTTACGGAATGAAGGGAATTCCTGTTGTGGGTGAAGCTTCTCAGATTGCCCGTGACTGCATGCTGGCTGAATATCTTGATGTTCCTCTTCATATTTCCCATGTCAGTGCCAAGATGTCTGTCGATATGATCAGATATTTCAAAAGCCGAGGCGTCAAAGTGACCTGCGAAACCGCACCTCACTACATAACTTTAACCGATGAAGCGGTCAGGAAATTCG
>JAGOEX010000077.1 GCA_017997475.1 bacterium | reverse complement strand
GAACATAACACCAGCAACACCTCAAACGCTATCAAGCAGTTGAATTTACTGCGTTCTTTGCTCAAGGGCATCTCTACTTTGTAACAATGTCAAGGCAATTTTCACAATTTCTTGTAACAATGTCAGGGCAATTTGAAAAAAGACATTCCTATTTTTTCAGAATATTCTCTTCCCAGTTATATGCTGTCCTGCAAATGAGATTAAGATCCTGAAATTTCGGCACCCAGTTGAGTTCTTTAAGTATTTTTGAATTGTCTGCAATGAGTTTCGCCGGATCTCCCGCCCTTCTTGGTGAGTTCTGCACAGGAAAATCTTTATCACTTACTTTTCTGACTGATCTTATAACTTCAAGAACTGATGTGCCTTTTCCATATCCGCAGTTATAAATATCTGAATTTCCGCCATTTTCAAGATGGTCCAATGCTGCAAGATGGGCACTCGCAAGGTCTGTGACATGAATATAATCCCTCACCCCTGTTCCGTCGGGAGTATTGAAATCGGTTCCGAAAACTGATAAAGATTCCCTCATTCCAAGTGCTGTCTGACAGGCAACTTTGATAAGGTGAGTGGCATCGGGAAAGTTCTGCCCTATCAACCCGTCAGGATCAGCCCCTGCAACATTGAAATAACGCAGGATCACATATTTGAATTCCGGATGGGCAAAAGCGGTATCTTTAATTACGAATTCGCTCATCAGCTTGCTCGTGCCATATGGACTTATCGGAGATAACAAGCTATTTTCATTGACAATTCCGTCTTCCGGCTCACCATAGACCGCCGCAGTTGAGGAAAATATGAACATCCCCACCCCGTATTTAACACACGAATTTATTAAATTTATGGTGTTTACTGTGTTATTTCTGTAATAAAGAAGAGGGTTTGCAACAGATTCAGGAACAACGATCTTTGCCGCGAAATGGATCACCGCATCAAATTTTTCTTTTTTGATAAACTGATCAACTTTTTCAAATTCACTCAGATCCATCACTTCAAGCCGTCCAAAAAGAACCGCTTCAGTCCGTCCTGTTGAAAGATTGTCAAGAACTACTATCTCGTCACTGCCCCTTTCGCCAAGGAGCTTCACGACATGACTGCCGATATAACCCGCTCCGCCCGTTACAAGTATTTTCATTTAAACCACCTTATTAATTAGAAAATTTGAATGTTTCCGGAAATATTTCTGAAAGTAAAACATCTTTTTCAATCTTCAATGTTTCAGCATTAACAAGGATAACTCTCATTTCCGGATTGAAATCTGCAAGCACCTGTCTGCACATTCCGCACGGGAAAACCGCTTTGCCGTTAAGAACTGAAACGATCACAACCGCTTCAATATCTTTTCTGCCGTGAGTTACAGCATTGAAAAGGGCGATCCTTTCAGCACACACCGTTGCTCCAAAAGAAGAGTTTTCAACATTAACACCTTGAAATATTTCGCCATTTTCTGCAACAACAACTGCGCCAACCTTGAATTTTGAAAATGGTGCATAAGCGTTTTTTCTGATATCTGCCGCCTGAGAAATTGCAGATTGAAGTGTGCTGTTATCCATCTTTTTCCTCTAAAACAAGTGATATGAATCTTTCCATCAAAGCTCCGAACCTTTTTTCAACTAACGCCGCGTTCTCGCTGACCTCCTCGTGTGTCAGAGGACCGCTTGAAAGTCCTGCCGCCTTATTTGAAATGAAACTCACACCCGCGACTTCAAGGCCTGCGTGTTTTGCCGCGATCACTTCCGGAACAGTTGACATTCCGACAGCATCAGCACCGAGTGCACTCACCATTCTCACTTCCGCAGGAGTTTCAAAAGTCGGGCCGCTCAAAGCAAGATATACACCTTCCTTCATCGTTATCCCGTTCTCTATCGCAGATTTCTGCATCAGGATTCCAAGTTTTCTGCTGTATGCGAAAGTCATATCGGGAAATCTTGTGCCGAACTCTTCAATATTCCTTCCGATCAGGGGATTGCTTCCCATCATGTTTATATGGTCGCGGATTATCATCAGGTCGCCTGCTTCAAAGTTCCTGTTCACCCCCCCTGCCGCATTTGTGACGATGAACTTTTTTATTCCTAGAACTATGAGAACCCTCAGAGGAAAAACAACATCGTTCATCGAATATCCTTCGTAGTAATGAACTCTTCCCTGCATGATCCAGAAATTTTTTCCTGTCTTTTTGTCACGGGCAAGAATCAGCCGTCCTGCATGACCCTGAACTGTCGAACTTGGAAAGCCGGGAATATCTGAATAAGGAAGAACAAGGAGTTTTTCAGTGTTTTCAGCAAAATATCCGAGTCCGCTTCCGAGAGTTATGAGAAGATTCGGTTGTTCAAATCCACCTGATATGACCTTCTCTTTAATGAATTCAGCTGTTTTTCTGATCTTTTCAAACATTTTCAACCTCGAATTTATCAATGAATCGGTTAAAAATCTATCACCAAATGGTCAATATATCAATTTTTGTCAATTATTTTAGACAAATCGGTCAAATAGTATATAATTTCAGACAGATTTTTGATAATCACACGGAAAAAACAAATGAACCGCAGATCAAGCGACAGAATTTCAACTGAAGCAATTGTAAGGATCATCCACAAAAATGAAGTTTATTACAGTCTTTCCGCAGACATAAGTTTCGGCGGCATTAATATCATCTGCCGGCTGAATTTTTCAAAAGAGGACATCCTCGACATTGAGTTTTCAATTCCTCAGTCAAACTTGAGCAGACCTGTAAAATGCAAAGTCAAAGTTCTCCGCTCCTCAATATACGAAGGGAATCACCATCTTCACTGCTCATTTGTCGAGATTTCTGACATGGACACAGCAAGATTTGAAGAGGCGCTAAATCTTCTAATCATTGAAGCATGGTTTGTCGCTGATGAAGAAAAACCGGTAAAATCATCAGAATCGAGATCAGATACCCGTGCCCATCACCGTGTTCCGATCAAAACATGGATAACAAATAAAGATGTCGATGACCACATTCACCTTCCGGCGGAAAATCTATCTATCGGAGGAATGTATGTCATAACTCCGGCTAAGCATGAGCCCGGAAGTGTCCTTGAGATCGCTTTTGATCTTCCCGGAAGCGGACAGACCATGGAAGCAGTTGTCACCGTTGTAAATATCAGACCTGTCGGAGCAATGTGGGGAACAGGACTCAAATTCATCGGGCTCAGCGAGGAAGACCGCGAACTTCTTGAAAAAGTTATCCATTCAGACATCACCGCAAGATGGTTCTTTTCCGAACAAGAGGAAAAAGAATAACAATCAAGTTGAAATAGAAAAAATTCTGCTATATAATCACCGGACACTATTTGTTATACTTTTTACCGGAGTATGTTGTGGAAGAGAACGGTCATTTATACCACGGGAAGATTTTTGTACTTTCAGCTCCTTCCGGAGCGGGGAAAACGACACTTGTAAAGAATATTAAGGAGCGGTTTCCATTCCTTGTTGAATCAATTTCATGCACTACAAGAGCTCCGAGAAAAAATGAAGTTGACGGGGTCGATTATTTCTTTCTGACAGTTGAAGAGTTCATAAAAAGAGAAAATGCAGCCCTTTTTGCAGAAACTGCCGAGGTTCACGGAAATTTTTACGGAACACCGCTCAATTTTCTCAAAGAGAGGATAACTGAAGGGAAGAACATTATCTGCGACATAGACTATCAGGGTGCGATAAACATTCAGAAAGCTTTCCCGGACGAATCGGTGCTTATCTTCATTCTTCCGCCATCAATGGAGGAACTTGAAAAAAGACTGCGCAAAAGAGCGACAGATAACGAGGACACGGTTCAGAAACGGCTTGAGAACGCAAGGAACGAAATAACTTATTACACTTTTTACAACCATATTGTGGTGAACGACAACTTTGAAACGGCGAGCATTCAGCTTGAACACATCATCAGAGCTTATACCGAATCTTCAGTTCTACACAATCTTGAAACAATTAAACGACTTACAGGTGAAAATGGATAGAACCGAACTTAAAACCGTTCTGAAAAGAGACCCTTACATAAAACTGCCGAAAGTCATACGGCCCAGTCATATAATCGATGCGGCAAGCGAACAATACAGTATGATGAAGGAAGAACATATTGAAGAGATACTCGAAAAGATCCACAAGGCCATCGCTGTTGCTTCATCAGCCCATGAAGGAGTTGTGAGAAAAAACGGTGAACCGTATATTTTTCACCCTTATGCCGTTGCATATCTTCTTGCAAAAATGGGAATGGATGCGGACTGTATTATTGCAGGGCTTCTTCATGACACAGTTGAAGACACGACCACGACCGTAAAGCAGATCGAGTCCATGTTCGGCCGTTCGGTCGCAAATCTTGTTGAAGGGGTTACAAAACTTACAGAAATGAAACTGGCACAGGAGGAAAAGCAGGCGATCGCATTTAAAAAGCTTATTACTTTTGCCAAAGATGACATCCGGATAATCCCGATAAAGCTGCTTGACCGTCTTCACAACATGATGACACTTGATGCAATGCCGGAAGAAAAACAGAAAAGGATATCGAGCGAAACAATGAGATTCTATGCTCCGCTCGCACATCGTCTCGGATTTTACTGGCTTAAAGAGGAACTGGAATCCCTGTCATTCTATTTCGGCATGAAAGATGAGTGGAAAATGATCGACAGTTTTATTGAGAACAAATATCCGAATATATCCGAAACTATTCAGAAACTTATCGGAAAAGTCGGAGAGGCGATCGAGATAAAGTCACCCGACCTTTCTGAAAAAATATATGACATCTACGGCAGAGCTAAATCATATTTCAGCATTTATAAAAAAACGATCAGGAAAAATCTTGAGATATCAAGTCTCCATGACATTCTCGGAGTGCGTGTTATCCTTGGTGACGAAAACAAGGACGACTGCTATCTTGCCATGGCGGCAATTCATTCATATCCTGAATTTACAATAATCAATAAATATTTTAAGGATTACATTTCAAGACCCAAGGAAAATGGATACATGTCCATTCACACCGTTGTCAGGTACAAGGAATTTTTTATTGAAGTTCAGTTCCGCTCCAAGGAAATGGACCGTGTCGCAAGGGAAGGCAATGCTTCCCACTGGGCATACAAAAATGATGTTTCCCACAAGGATAAAGTTGCGAAATGGCTTGAAGAGGTACTTTGTGACTTCACTGACTCAGACAACGCCATTGAATTTATGTCGGGGATAGAAAATGTTCTTCCTCTTGACGCAATTGCTGTGTTTTCTCCAAAAGGGGATATTTTCCCGCTTCCTGACGGATCGACCCTGCTTGATTTTGCATATGCAATTCACGGTGATGTCGGCGATCAGTGTATAGGCGGAACAGTCAACGGAAAAAGAGTGACCATCAATCATCCCCTTCACAGCAAGGATGAGGTCAGGGTCGAAACATCAAAGAATCAGGTCCCGAGAAAAGACTGGCTCACTTTCGTAAAAACTGCCAAGGCAAAACAATATATAAAAAGAGCTCTTTCAAAAAAAGAAAAAGAAGCAACAGAAAATAGAGGGAGAGAAATACTTAAGCCGCTTTTCCTTTCGCAGGGCAGAGCAAATGATTTTGAAAATCTCAGGGATTTATCAGGGTTTGCAAAAATTGCTGACAGATATTCGATCCCGAAAAAGAACCGGCTTGCGATATTTTTTGCAAAACTTGCTCTGGGTGAAATAAAGCTGAGAAGGGTCGTCACACTCCTTTTCAATTCTGAAGAAATAGAACATCTGATAGAAGCTTTTCCAAACAGGGTCGCACCACTCTTTCCCGAAAAAATGAAAAAAGACCAGAAACCCGGGACATCTACTGAAAATCCATCTATATTCATTAAAAATGTGGGGGAGATCAAAGATTATATAATTGCCGGGTGCTGTCAGCCGGTACAGGGAGATAATGTCTCCACATATATTTCTCCGACGAGAGGATACATTCTTCACAAAAGCAATTGTCCGTCATTAGCCGGTTTTTCAAGCGAAAGGATAGAAAAAGATGTCTACTGGTTTGAATACTCGGAATATACTATTGAATTCATAGTCAAACTTAAAAACAATAAGGGGGCGCTTCTTGAACTTGTTGAGGAATTGACCTTCAGAGATTTCAACATAATGAGTATGCACCTGAATCCCGAGGATGCATTTGAAAAACTGGGCAATGTCTATGTCTCGGTAAAGGGCTCGAAAATACATGAGATAGAAAGTCTGAGCAGAAACCTGAAAAGTAAAAAATCTATTATCGATCTGATCATAAGCAACATTGACTACTAAACTGGGGAGGAGTGAATGAAAGGGGTCTACACAGCGGTTATAACTCCGTTTGACAAAGCGGGAAATGTCGATTTTAAATCACTGGAGAAAATTCTTGAAACTCAGGTCGAAGGTGGCGTTTCCGGTATAGTAGCCGCCGGAACAACAGGTGAAGCGGCAACACTTACGCTTGATGAAAAGATAGAGCTGTTCAGTTTTGTCAAAGAAAAATGTCCGGGGCTTGATATTGTTGCAGGAACCGGCTCAAACAATACATCTGATTCAGTTAAACAGACTGAAGCGGCGCTCAAAACCGGCATAAACAAAGTGCTGATAGTTACACCATATTACAACAAACCGACAGCAAATGGTCTTGTCAGACATTATGGTGAAATTGGGAAAACAGGTGCCGAAATGATACTTTACAATGTTCCGGGCAGAACCGGTCTGAATGTGGCTCCTGAAGCACTCGCAAAACTTGCGGCAATAGACAACATTGTGGCTGTTAAAGAGGCGACAGGCGACCTTGGCAGATTTGCAGATTATCTTGATGCTGTGGGAAGTGAAAGATTTTTCTTCCTTTCCGGTGATGACTTCACGATCGCTCCTTTCATTTCAATGGGTGGAACAGGTGTGATAAGCGTCGTCTCGAATGTTCTTCCAGAGCTTACCGTGGCACTTGTGAATGCTGCTTTATCCGGCGATTTCAAAAAAGCCGCCGACATTCAGATCTCGATGAACCGGCTCAATCACGCGATGTTCATGGAATCCAACCCGGGACCAGTCAAAACTGCTCTTTCATTAATGGGTCTGTGTGAAGATAATTTCAGATCCCCGCTTGATAAAATGGAAGAGAAGAATATCAATAAATTATCGGAAATATTGAAAGATTACCATCTGATCTGAATTTCAGGCAACTTTACCTGATACACCTTGCGTGATAATAATTTGTCTTTGTGTGATAATATACTTCGCCGTATGTGAAATTGACATACCACCCATATTCACCGTATCCCAGATAGCTGGTTGACGACCAGAAAAACTGGTCGGGCATTGCCGGAAAAGATGTTGCAGGATTTCTTAAAGAATAATCTAGAAGTGATTTCAGCTCATTGACATTGGGAAGCCGCCAGCCCGTAGAGCCGGCATAATCCATATCTTCGCAGTATTTCAATGCCTCCTGCCATGTTTTTGCAGTAGCATAAGTATCCGCCCAGATGATGCCGGTCCTTTCATCTTTAATTACATCCTGACCGGTCAAAGTGATCTTGGTGAACACACTGCCGTTTTTATATTGTTCGCCCCTCACACATCTTGCATAATAATATTTAGTTTTGAGATATCTGTCGACATCACCGTTATTAAAATATGTCAGCCAGACATATGTGTTGAGGACAGCGTATACAGACGATGTCCAGAAATAGCTCGGATCAGTTTCAGGGAAAACATCAGAATCAATGGCAGGGATATATTTTCCGTAATCGGGAAGTGTTGACAGTTCTTCAACTGACGGAAGCCGCCAGTCTGTGAAACCGCCGTAATCAAGACCCTCGCAGTAATCGACTGCCTGCTGCCAGCTGCATGTTTCACCGGAAGTCAATCCTCCGGTACATCCCGGATAGATGGAAGGAAGAGTTCTCTGCCAGATCAGACCGGTCAGATCATCAGCCACAACTTCCTGCGGTGCTGTTCCTGAAACAGTGAAGCTTTTTGCAATGCAAACACCAAGCACTGCATATTGGTGATCCTGCCCGTAAAAATCTCCAGTTGCCGGACATGTCATCTCTGCTGAGTTATTATAGCACTTGCTCATTCCTGTACATGCAACGACCGGTTCATAAGGATCAACATCTGCAATTTCTTCATCGGCATCTTCGTCTGTATCTTCATCCGGAAGAACGGATGTGTCATTCTGATCAGAATCATCCTGCTGATCAGAGTCATCAACAACATCAGGATCCTGCAAATCGTCAGCAACACCATCATCCGGTTCGATAACACTGTCATTGTCAACGGGAAGATCGTCATCTGCGATATCAAGATCAGGATCATTCAACGGAATGTCATCATCATGAATTATCTCACCGTCATCAACAGTTTCTTCATCTTCGATAACATCTTCATCGATCGCATCAATATCAGAAACATCGTTGTCATCAATTGTTTTTTTCTTCGATTTTCCGCAACTTGAAAAAACAATAAGAGAACAGAATATCACAGCCGAAATTAACGCTATTCTTGTTATTTTCACTGCCTCACCCCTTGGAAATAAAAGTTAAAAAACTTGAAAAACACAAATATCATACAACATTTACAGGAATTTTTCAATTTGTTATTTGGAGCTGATAATTCTCATTTCCCTTAAGATCTTCATTGCGGCATCCTGTTCGGCTGATTTCTTGTTTCTGCCTGTGCCTGTTCCTGTGAAACCGACTGCTGAACATTCTATCACAAACATCAGGTCGTGTTCAGGTCCTGTTTTGCCGATAACATTATATACCGGAAGAGGAAGTTCGAGTTCCTGAGCTATTTCCTGCAATCTTGTTTTATAATCACGGTTTATGTGGTCAAGCAGGTCTTCAATATCGGGAGAGGCATTTATGAGGGGGGCAAAAACATCTGTAATTATTCTGAAAGCTGTCATCCAGCCCGCTTCAAGAAAAATGACGGCCATAAGAGATTCAAACGAATCGGCAAGAATTGAATCCTTGTCTCTCCCTTCCATCTTTTCTTCACCTTTTCCAAGTATCAGAAGCGGTCCGAGCTCAAGAGATCTTGCGTTGAAAGCAAGTCCCGGCTCATCAATAAGATTACTTCTGGCTTTTGAAAGTTTACCTTCCTCGGCATCAGGAAAAGTTTTGAAAAGAAGGGCCGACACACCAAGACCTACAACTTCATCACCGAGAAATTCAAGCCGCTGATAATGATCATTGCCTGAAACTTCGGAACTTGGATGGGTAAATGCCTTTTCAAGAAGTTTTTGATCTGAGAACTCATATCTCAGCTTTTTTTCAAGTTCCCTGACAAGTTCAAGATCAAGAGCCATTATTTTCCTCCGAGAGCGTACATTGCAATGCTCGCCGCCACTGAAGCGTTGAGCGAATTTATCTTTCCGAACTGTTTGATGGCAACGACAAAATCGGCTTTGTTGAGTATGAACTGACCGACAGATCTGTCTTCGCCCCCTATCACCAGAAGGATCTTTTCAGGATTGATATTTTTAACATCATCAAGAGTGCTTTTCCCTTCTCCGTCAAGAGCTACAACCGTATATCCATGTTCTTCCTGAAGTTTTTTCACATAAACATTGGAAGCCGATTCCCTGACGATATTCAGATGTTCACTCGCTCCTGCACTGACTTTTATTACCGATGGATATATTTCAGGAACTCCGCGGACAGGAAGAAGAACGCTTTTAAACCCGAAGATCTCAGCACTCCTGAGCACAGCACCCACATTATGGGGATCTTCAACATTATCTAAAAGCAGAATCCTTTTTGCACCGATGACACTTTCAAGTCCTTCATATTTGTATAGGGAGGTTTTCATCACAGCGCCCTGATTATCGGTTGAACCGGAAAGCTGATTGAGCCGCTCTTTTGTGACCCACTCATGAGGTATTTCCTTTTTATCAAGAACTTCAATAAGTTTTTTTATTCTTGGATTATTTACATTCTTTTCACCAAGATATACCTGATAAATTTTTCTTTTTCCACCCCTGATCACTTCAAAACAGGAGTTGATCCCGTAAACATATTCGACAGATGATTTTGCCATAATACCGCCTTTAAAAAAAAGAATCAGTCAACGGTTTGCATTGTATTTAATTTGTAAATAGTGTCAAACTGGCTTTATTTATTCAGCAGTTTCGGGCTTTTTTTCTTCTGTTTTTTCACACCAGTTGCCGTCGTGCTTTTCAAATACATATTTTTCGCCAAATGGTGCGAGATAGATATTGTTTCCATCTTTAAGTGCAATAGAAACTCCTTTCTGATCACCGAGCATTATGACTTTCCCGCCCGCCTGGATCTCAAGTCCTTTGTCAAAACCGTATTCATTCATGTGATCAGGTGAGAATGCTCCCATATCCCTGCCGAGCCGGATCTTCGGAAGGGTTTCTATGATCCTCATGATCGCATTTTTATCTGCATTGCAGTTTTTATCTTTAACTATCCAGTTGTCGCCGCTTTTTTCGAAAGTGACTTTTTCCCCTTTTTTCAGGTTTGTGATATCAATTGATCTAAGCGATGACGCGTCAAAGTTTTCAAACAGTTTAACAGATTCCTTTTCAATATTCTTTGAGACATTCTTTTCAACGGAGCTTTCTTTAAAATAAAATATACCGATCATAGCGATTAACATTAAGCCCATGATAATATTGCGTTTATTCATTATGCCCTCCCTGATCTTCTGTTCCTTGAGATCATTCTGATCAGACCGAAAATAATTACAATGAACGGAACAAGCAGTGTTCCTGTCCACTTGATGATGTTCTTTGCATTGTCTGTTATTTCAGGACTGATATGGACAAAGCCCTGTCCGCGACTTCTGATATTTACAAGATCGGTGCTGTTTGTCAGATAATCTACCATATTGATGAAGAATATTCCGTTTGACTGGAAATTCTGCACAGTTCTGTCAAGTATGAATTCAGGGGCCGCAATATAGAAGACAGCTCCGTCAGCAATTCCTTTCTCGATCAGATCGGAACCCCTATCTTTTGCCTCTTCCGGCAGGGTATCTTTTGTGAAAGCACTCTTGAACTTTCCCTGACCGAGCACTGCAAGATCAAAAACTTTAAGATCGCTCATTGATGGCTCTTTTATGGCAGAGGGATCGAGCATGACCATGCTTGACTGAGCCCAGCTCTTTCCTGACGACTTTACAATTGACTTGTAATCAATATCTTCAACTTTGTTAAGATTTATGGAGCTTGTATATGTAAAAGCAAGGGTTCCGGCATTTCTTATAGATTCCGGAAGATCAGATGAAATGCTTTCGGGAGGGATCTTTATCCACAGAGGATACGGTGCAAGATATCTCATATTCCCCTGAGGTATCATCACAGAATAGTTATACACATCCATTACCATGTTCTTCTGAATGTCAAAGCCGTAACTTTTGAACATATCATCATAATTTGACTGTTTTTCCTGCGCAAATCCCTGCTGTGATA
>JAGOEX010000316.1 GCA_017997475.1 bacterium | reverse complement strand
GCTTAACAGATTCAGTCATAATCCCTTTTTTCTGGAACCCTTCACTGAGCCAGTAACCTATCTCAGTTTTTCTGTTTAATCGGTCTGTATCCTTAAACCCAGCTAAACCCGCAAATTTCCCGTCAGAATGGATGACAAAAACAAATTCACGAATCTTTTCAGGAGTATCCACAACAGACCGGACAAAATTCTCAGTATCCTTAATTTCCTTCGTAAATTCAACAAACGGAAGCCATTTTCCAAGATATTCCCTTTGCGAGATCACAGTATTGAAAATATCCGCCGTATCGGTCAGCTCTATCTGCTTTAAAACCGTGTTTTTGTTGATGATTATTTTTTTTGTCATGGTTTACTCCGCCATTTATTCTTCCCACGCTTTTGATCTGTCAACGGCTTTTTTCCAGTATTTGTAAAGGTTTATCCTTTCTTCAGCAGACATGAGAGAGCCGAAGATTTTTTCAACTTTCCAGTTTTTTGAGATCTCTGCGGTGTTTTTCCACATTCCGGCATAAAGACCTGCAAGATAGGCAACTCCCAGAGCGGTTGTTTCGATCACGACCGGTCGGTAAACTGGAACTCCGAGCATGTCACTTTGAAACTGCATCAGAAAGTTGTTTGAGCACGCTCCGCCGTCAACTTTAAGCTCTGTCAGATTGAGTCCGCACTCATCGTGGATCGCTTCAAAAACATCCTTTGTCTGATAACAGATCGATTCGAGAGCGGCTCTGATGATGTGGTTTTTGCCGATCCCCCTTGTAAGTCCGGTTATCGTCCCTCTTGCATAAGGATCCCAGTAAGGTGTGCCGAGTCCCACAAAAGCGGGAACGATATATGCTCCGCCGTTATCTTTGACTTGTGTTGCAAAATATTCACTTTCCTTAGCATTATCAAGCATTTTCATTTCATCCCGGAGCCACTGTATGACAGCTCCGCCGATAAATATCGACCCTTCAAGGGCATAAGTCACCTCATCACCGATCTGCCATGCGATCGTTGTGAGAAGCCCTTCATCTGAACGGACAATATCGTGACCAGTGTTCATCATGAGAAAACAACCCGTTCCGTAAGTGTTCTTTGCCGCCCCTTTTTTAAAGCAGACCTGACCGAATAATGATGCCTGCTGATCACCTGCAATGCCGCAGATTGGTATTTGCACATTATCAAAAATACCTTCTGCCGTGGCTCCGAAATCATAGCTCGAAGGGCTGACTTTCGGAAGCATTGATCTTGGAATATTCAAAATATTCAATATGTTATCGTCCCAGTCGAGTTTTTCGATGTTGAACATCATGGTTCTTGAAGCGTTTGACACATCGGTCGCGTGGACTTTCCCTTTTGTCAGATTGAAAAGGATCCACGAATCAATAGTTCCGAAAATGAGATCTCCTTTTTCGGCATCCCTGCGGGCTTTTGGAACATTTTCAAGGATCCATGCAAGCTTTGTTGCTGAAAAATATGCGTCAACAACTAAACCTGTTGAAGATTTTATCATTTCTTCATACCCGTTTTCCTTAAGTTTTCTGCACATATCGGCAGTTCTTCTGCACTGCCAGACAATTGCGTTGTAAACCGGTTTCCCAGTGTGCCTATTCCACACCACTGTCGTTTCACGCTGATTAGTTATCCCGACAGATGCGATCTCATCAGGGCTTATTCCTGAATCATCAACGACCTGTTTTATCACTGCAAGCTGAGTGTTCCATATCTCATTCGCATCGTGTTCGACCCAGCCCGGCTTCGGATATATCTGAGAGAACTCCTTTTGAGACATTGCGACAACAGCACTCGACCTGTCAAAAATTATCGCCCTTGAACTCGTCGTTCCCGCATCAATCGAAAGAATGTAATTTTTCACACTTCCTCCCCAAAATTAAAATCCTGCGAATAGTAACATGTTAGACAGAAGTTGTAAAATTTTGGGAATTTCCTACACCTTAAAAAATGACACCTATTTATAAATGAACATTTGAACAATCGTTCAAGTAAGTGTCTGAGCTATTTGACTAAAACAGGTTTTTGAGATAATCTGACTCGTTAATTATTTGAATTTCAAGGGTTTTATGAAGGTTGCGATTCTGATTTTCACATTTTTTTTGATTTCATGTAATTCAAATGACCCTAAAACGGATGCGGATAAAGCTGTTCCTGATAAAGATTCAGTTGCTGTCATTGATTCTGACACTCAGGATGCTGATATACCGGTTTCTGATCCTGATATTGTCAAAAATGATGTGGATAACGATTTGGTAAAGCCGGATAATAACAGTGCCGGAGACAAGGATGTCATACCCGATGAGGTTCCTGATCCTGACACTGCAGAAGAGTGGCCGGATTATGATTATCCTGTAGGTAAAGAGGGAGATCCCGACTGTCCGAGTCTGCTCAATGCGGGGTTTCCATATATTGATAATGACGGAAAGAAACATTTCTGTCGAAAATGTGATCTTCCTGCACCTGCAAACGATCCACAGTGTATAAGAAATCTGTGGGAAATTAACAACCGCAAAATAATGAAAGAGTGGCCGGAATATTACTGCTATCCTCTGCCCTGTGA
>JAGOEX010000315.1 GCA_017997475.1 bacterium | reverse complement strand
GCAACCTGTCCGTAAAGACACACTGGAACTATCGCTTTTGTTCTTTCAGTTATTTTCTCTTCTATTTTGCCCGGATCAAGGTTGTATGTCGTTTCATCTATATCTGCAAAAACAGGTTTTGCCCCGAGCAGCGATATGACTTCAGCGGTTGCAATGAAGGTGAAGGGAGTTGTGATAACCTCGTCGCCATCTTTAACGCCTATTGCCATTAAAGCAAGAAGAAGGGCATCAGTACCGCTTGAACATGATATTGCATGAGGAGAGCCCGTAAATTCAGAAAGCCGGTTTTCAAGTTCTCTTACCTGTTGACCCATTATGAATGATGATTCCAGACACACTTTTTCAATTGCTTTATCTATCTCATCTTTATATGCTGCATATTGAGCTTTAAGATCAATAAATTCAATTTTTCTCATTTTTTCCCTCTTCAGCTACGAAAAAAAAGTCTTTAATAAAAACAGAAATCGTTCCGATAAATATGGAAAAGAAAATAAGAAGTAATCCGAAAATCGATGTTTTCGGACTTGATTTCGGAACGATAGGATCGGGAGTGTCAATTATCCTTACGGGAAGAATTCCGGTATTCGGATCAATAGAAGACTGATAAAGCTGTGCTGAAAGAGTTACAAAAACCTTTTCAGCAAGTTCAATATCTCTTTTAAGTTCAGCAAAAACTAAAAGATTTTCAGGAAATTCTTTTGTATTCTGTGATATCAGATTTACAAGCTTTGACATAACATCTCTGCTTTTTTTAAGGGATTTTATGCTTTCATTCAGCATGGATTCAATAGAACCTGCACTTTCTACTATAGCTCTTTTGGATGCAAGGATTGAAGGGTGTTCAGGAGTCATGTTCATTAAAAGCTCGTTTTTCATGAAAATCAATTTGTTGTGCGTTTTTAAAGACTCCTGGAATGAAAGGTCTTCATACATCACAGGAACGGTTAAAGGGGATTCAGGATTGTCTTTCAAACTTTTAGAAGTTTCATCAATGAGACTGATTTTCAAATCGATTTCGTCTATCTGTGCTTTGAGTATTTCCTGTTTCTTTAAAAGTTCCTCAACCTGTATCTCGGGAATAATTGTTTCCTTCTCTTTCTGGAAAAGGATCATTCGACGACCCTTATCTTCGAGATCTTTCTCCAACTGATCAAGGACGGAATTGATATATTCCTGTTTAACATTTTCATCTTCCTTCATCCACTCTTTCTTAACTTCAACATAAGATTCGATCAGTTTGTTAAGAATGTTCGCCCCCATCTCGGGACTTGTATGAACAAAACTCAAATTCAGAATGCTTGATGTTTCAGAAGGGAACACAACAGTTGAATCCATCAGAGCCATTCTGTTTGCATAAATATCTTCATAAAAAAATGAATACTCTACAGTTTCAGGGATTAAACCTGTTTTTTCAAGCACAACTGTCCCTGAATTTAATACACACTCCTTTCCCCAGTAACATTTTACAGAGTTGCCTTCGTAAAATATCTCGTATCCTGATTCAGATGCTGTTATATTCCCCTCTCCATTTTTTAAGCTGTCGGGAAATTGTTTAAAGAAAACATGTGCATTGCAATCAGGAGTTCCTGACAGCTTTCTCAAAAAATACATGAACATGTTGTTGCTGTCTCTTGTCACTTTCATCTGAAGATTAAGCGATTCAATGACCTTGTTAAGAACTTTCCGGCTTTTTAACAGATCTATGTCTATTGAAGAATCAACCGATTTTGCGGTACTAAGAAGAAACGCCATCGGATCTGACATCATCGGGGCAGATTCGTTAGTTCTTATTTCAGCAGTTGCATTCACTTCATAAAGCGGTGTTATAAAAAAAAGGTACACCGTCACGGATAAGACAAAAAAAGATCCTGCTGTAATAAAAAAGATTTTTAAATTTCTCTTGAAGATCTTTACTATGTCTCTCAGTGATATTTCAATTTCATTTTTCATCACTTCATTATCCATTTATTCAGTTACTCAATTATCTGTTAACCTATATACAATATTTTATTAAATTGTAAAGAAATAACACTTTATACACTCTCTTTTACTATAATTTTTGCAAGTTCATTTAAGCCGTTGTCAAGATTTTCCTCATTGTACATTTCGCATTTCCCGCTTGCTGTTACCGGCTCTATTTTCACTACCCTTGTGGGGCTTCCTTTCAACCCTGTCTGAGCGAGGTCACATTTGATAATACTGTTATCAAGATGGACAATGCGAGCAAAATATGCCGCCGCTGCGTCTTGAACAGAAGGGATACTTCTAATGTTGGAACCGTTCCCGACTGTTATTACCGCCGGAAGCTCAGATGACAGCTCCAGAATACTGTCACCCATTTCGCACCTAACCGCCATATATTCATTTATATCAGTTATTTCAAATACATACGGGAGCAGAGGCATACCGAGTATTTCTGAGATCTCACCCGGAACCTGTGCCGTATCACCATCTATCGCCTGTTTGCCGCAAATTATCAGATCTGGATCTTTGAGCTGATGTCTAATCCCCTTTGACAATGTATATGCCGTAGCCCAGCAGTCAGAGCCGGAAAAAGCCC
>JAGOEX010000314.1 GCA_017997475.1 bacterium | reverse complement strand
CCCGTCATTGTTTCCGTCTAAATACAGAGATATGCTTATAATTCCGTTCTTTTCGCCAAATTTCACATAATCACCATCTGCCGGTATGCCGACTGTCAGTTTTGTAATACTGACAGATTTTTCCACAGATTTTGTCCGTATTTGCAACACTGGTATATTATTATTCATTACAGATATCGGAGGAACAGGTGGATCATTGGGTCCGACAGTCACAATAAAGAAATCACCGGTCGGTTCAAGCATGAATGTCGCAAATTCGACTTTGTTTGGAGAAACTACTGCATTGCCGGAATCGCTGATCTCCACTGAATCTTTTGACTCTATATAAAAACTAAATGTCGCTCCCTGCGGAACTTTTTCCTCTCCATAATCCATTTTTGTTCTGAGAAGGAAATAATTTAATTTTTGTCCAGGAAACTTTTTAAACCCTTTGTCAAAACCTTTATCAACAAAAAATTTCAAATAGTTCACATTCATTTCACCGTATGAGATCACACTGTCAATCGTTGAATCAAACCGTCCGTTGGCGTCAGCATCATAAATAAGCTCCATTTCACTGAAAATGAAATTTGTATTTTCACCAGTGTCAAAGTGAAGTGTCAGAGCATCAAAATCAAACAACTTCTCATTTGTACAATTAACCACCAGAAGATTGAACTGTCCAACAACGAGCGGTTCACCGCCATTATCTTTCGGAATGATAATTTTTGCCTGATCAGATGACGGAGAATTCTTACCAATATTAAATTTCGTGGTTGAATTATTGCATCCTGACGGGAAATATTCAACACAAATACAACCGTCACACACATAACCTTCCGGACAATCTGAATCGGTATGACATTGACACGGGTCATAGCCACCGCACATTTCTCTGGTCGGAGTCGGGCAGGTTGTGTCAATTTCACAGCTTGTGGGATTAAGTTTAAGCGGATATGACTGGTTGGTTTTATACGGCTCATCGCTTTTTTTGTCCTTGATCAGAGCCGTATTCCGGAATGTATAATTCTTTGCGATACCAGCTTTCGGTTTGACCTTGTATCTTATCAGAACTGTGTCAATGCAAGTCCATTCCTTCTGATCGCACGGACGCATTTTGGCGGCAACTTTATAACCCGCCCCGGAAAGAGGAAAAACACCTTTTTCTTTATCCGGAATATTCTGCCAGTCAGTGAAAATATCCATTTTTTCATTATAATATGTCGCCATTTCAGCAGTTCCCGGAATATATTCAAGATTTTTATCAAGCTCATCAATCACAATTACATCTTCCACATCTTCATCACCCCAGTTCTGCACTTTGATGAAATAATAGAACTCCCTTCTGCTGTTGACGGTTTCGCAGTAATAATCAGAAACTTTTCCATCATCGGTTGATGGACACCCGCAGAAATGTTTTTCGCGGTCAAGGGGAAAATTATACTTTGATTTTGCCGGGTCGCTTGCTTCAGGCGGAATATCAAAATTTGCCCCTTTATTGTCAACAGAAAGAACCATGAA
Source organism: bacterium (assembly GCA_017997475.1). Taxonomy (GTDB): domain Bacteria; phylum UBP6; class UBA1177; order UBA1177; family UBA1177; genus JAGOEX01. The sequence continues at coordinate 1,074 of JAGOEX010000314.1, read as the reverse complement.
ATTTGAAAACAGTTCATCCTCATTTACAGAAAACCTTATCTCCATTGACTCATTGCCTTTTTTAAGGTGCTCCTGAAGATTTATATTCCTTGCCGCATCAAGAAGAAAAGTGTCGACATCGAGTCCGAAACCGACTTCTTTGTTATCCTTACCCGAAACACATTGAATAAGTTCATAATCTTTTTCGTGATCCCAGTTTGTAATTGAAGATCTTGAGTTAAAAACTTCCACGAAACCGTCCATCATCGGATTGCAGTCGTTGGAAAGACGGAATCTGCTCGTGGAACCTTCACCCTGAAGAAAAATTGCTTCAGGAGGAAGATCAACTGAATATGCTCCTGCAACTCCATTTGCAGTCATTGCAGAAAGACGGACGAATGGATATTTCGGAAGTTCAAAACCGTTCACTGACGCTGTTGAGACATCTGCGGAAATATAAGAAAATCCGTTATACAAATAGAGCTTTTTGTTTTGCATATATTTTGATCTGTAAATTAAAACAAGTGCCCAGCCGCTCATCATTTTATTGTTGCACCGGTAATTATCGTGTTCAGTGCAGTCCAGATCACTGAAAGAATATGTTCCGTAATACATTCCTTGTTCCGGCTTTGCCTCATCGAAATTAACTTTCTGAATCTCATCAAAAAACGCCGTTACATCAACACGATATGTGAAATATCCAAGATACTGCCCTTCAACTGTTTCACCGGACTCCGATTCACTGCATCCGTTTTTCACATCATCCTGGAAATAAAGCGATTCAAACTCAAAACTTCCAGTGTCTGTTAAAAGTTTTCCTGTTGTTCCGGCTGTCACGGTTTCTTCATGGATAACAGGATGAAATTCAGATTCCTGAATGAACTTAAGCTTCACACTGTTATCAGTCGGCTGATCGAACTTTGCAGGATCCACTGCTCCCATCCAGACAAGATACGCTTTTTCGATTATCGCATCTTCGGGAATATGAAAATCGGTAAGAGTGAACAAACTTTCATCAACACAGGTATCACCCTGCGGATTGTCAGTATCTTCACCGGAAAGATCGAGTTTGTTATCAATATTTGAGTTGAACAT
>JAGOEX010000313.1 GCA_017997475.1 bacterium | reverse complement strand
CTCCAAAAAAAATCAAAATTCGTATCTATAACAGATTATTTTTGAAAATTATTCCAGAAAAATAAGAAAAATTATTTTCTCATATCCTGAACAAGTCTGGATAGTTGTTCATAAAAATCTTTTCTGTCACCGATTTTAACTACAATAATAACAATCTCGCAATGAATGAATTTGTATGCAACCCTGTATTTTCCAATCCTTATTCTTCTGAAAGCGCTTAATTTTCCTTTGAGCTTTTTTCCTTTCAACGGATTTTCTTTTAAAGATTGAATTTCATCGTAAATCTTTGGTTGAAGCTGTTTGGGGATTTTGCTAAATTCCTTCGAGGCAGACTCTTTGAATTTTAAAACGATGTTATTCAATTTTATAACCCAAATCTTTTTTTGAACTCTTCTTCACTTATCAACGGGTCATTGTCATCATTCATCCTTTGCTCACATTCTTCAATAAATTCAAGTTCTTCAAGAAAAAACTCAACTGCAAGTTTAACTATTGCGGCTTTTGCTTTTTTTGATTTTCCGAATCTTGAGATCATTTTAATTAAATCGCTTGGCAGATCTTCCATACTTTCAAATAATGTATCTGTCTGATTATAGGTAATTTCAGGTTCTGCAACCACATCTATTTTTCTGTTCTTTGTTTTCTTCCCTGTCAATTTCATTTCAAAAGGAAGTCCTTCATTCATTAGAATCTGACTGTAAAAAAGGTTTATTGCAGAAGAGTGCGAAAGCCCCAATTTATTAAGGATGCTCTCCACCTTCTTCTTCATTTCAGAATCCATTCTCGCAGAAATTGTTGACTCTCTCATAAACTTACCTCCATCGCAAATTGACAAAATAATTGTACTACGAAGTTGCACAATGTCAAGAATAAGCCGGTTTTTTTATGCTTCTACTTCTTTTCCATGAGCCAGTGAGTTATTTTTGAGACGATCATGTCAATTGCGACAAAATCCTGTCCTCCTTCCGGGATGACGAGGTGTGAATGCTGAATTGTCGGCTTTACAAAATCGCGGTATGCAGGTCTGACCATGCATGAATATCTTTCCCTGATCTCTTCAAATGATCTTCCTCTTTGCTCCATGTCGCGACGGATCCTTCTTAAAAGCCGGATATCGGCATCGGTGTCAACAAAGATCCTTATGTCAAGCAGGTCTCGGATCTCTTTTTTATGGAAAGTGAGTATTCCTTCAAGAATGATTATGTCTGCCGGTTCAACAAGTTCGGTCTCTTCTTTTCTGAGGTGAATGGTAAAATCATAGACCGGTTTTTGAATTGGCTTGTTTTCAAGCAGAGTTTTCAACTGTTTTTCAAGAAGTTCAAAATCCAGGGCATCGGGAACATCGTAGTTATTCTTTTCCCTCTCTTCAAAGCTTTTTCCATGCAAGTCCTTGTAATAACTGTCCATTTCAAGGATGATAACCCGCTCTCCTTTTGAAAAGGATTTTTTTATTTTTCTTGCGATCGTAGTTTTACCTGAACCCGATCCGCCTGCAATACCAATGAAAAGAGGCATGATAAACTCCAAAAAAAATTAAAGTCACAGCAAATATACAAAGCACCAATATTTTTTCAAGTTGTTACGCACAGTTGCGAAATTTAATCATTTCAAGGTTGACTAAGTCGATTTGTGATATTACAATGCAGCGTTTTGTAAGTTATTTGAATTATTGTGATATAACACTTTTTGGAGGTAGAAATGAACGATCGTTATGAACTTAATGCAAACCTTGCCCAGATGCTTAAAGGCGGAGTTATCATGGATGTAGTGAATGCCGAGCAGGCAAAAATAGCTCAAGAGGCAGGTGCGGTTGCGGTTATGGCACTTGAAAGAGTTCCCGCAGACATAAGAAAGGACGGCGGTGTTGCAAGAATGAGTGATCCTGCACTTATCATCGAAATCCAGAAAGCTGTGACAATTCCTGTAATGGCAAAGGCGAGAATAGGTCACTTTGTTGAAGCACAGATACTTGAAGCACTCGAAATTGATTATATTGATGAAAGTGAAGTTCTTACAATGGCTGATGAAGATAACCACATCAATAAGCACAAGTTCAGAATCCCTTTTGTCTGCGGAGCCAGAAATCTCGGTGAAGCATGCAGAAGAATTTCTGAAGGTGCGGCAATGATAAGAACAAAAGGTGAAGCAGGAACAGGTGATGTAGTTGAGGCCGTCAGACACATGAGAACCATGAATAAAGAGATCGCTGAACTCTGTTCTCTTAATGATGAAGAGGTCGGAACTTTCTGCAAAAACCACGGAATATCTTATGAACTTGCATTCAGAATAAGAGAGATTAAAAGGCTTCCTGTAGTAAATTTCGCGGCTGGCGGAATCGCAACTCCTGCTGATGCGGCTCTCATGATGCAGCTTGGCTGTGACGGTGTTTTTGTCGGTTCAGGAATTTTTAAATCAGGAAATCCCGCAATCAGGGCAAAAGCGATAGTAACTGCGACTGCCAATTTCAATGATCCGAAAATTATTGCTGAAGTTTCAAAAAATCTCGGTGAACCGATGGTCGGAATCAATTGCTCAAGTATCAAAGAAGAGGATAAATACGCAAAAAGAGGGATCT
>JAGOEX010000312.1 GCA_017997475.1 bacterium | reverse complement strand
ACCATAAACGAATCAACTGTTCTTCTAACTGATGTTGACTGTGAAGTGTCGTACAATGAAGAGACAATGACCGCCGTTCTTACTCCGAAGATCAAGCTTACCCATTCAACTTTATATAACATTATAATCACTGATGCTGTAAAAGATATTGCAGGAACTTCGATAGGATCAGATGTTATTATCAACTTTACAACTGCGGAGGAGTGATATGAAACACAAAATTCAGACACTGGTTTTCATTCTTATCATTTCTTTCGTGTCAGTTTTGAGTGCAGAGGAGAAAAAAGATGACTCTGCGTCACTTCATGACAAATATCAGCAGCTTGAAACAGAAGCCATGAAAAAAGATGAACCGGGAAAAACTGCGGAACCGGAAAAGAAAGAACCGGAAACCCAGGTGGAAACGGCTGTAGAGAAAAAAGCTGCTGCCGAGCCGGAAAAAGAAAAAAAGGAGCCGGAAAAGCAGAAAACGAAATATGTTTCAGCAGCTGTAATGGCAAATTTAACCGTGCCGACAGGAAAAGCAGATGTGACATGGGCGATCCACGGAAAACTTCACTATATTTTCCCTTTCTGGAACCCGCACCTTTCAATAGGTGATCTAGTCCAGTTTTTTCGTAAAAAAAGTTAATCGTGTCAACCGACATTTTCAGTCCTCAAATTTTTAAAATAATATTCATCCTCCATCTGTTGCGGATTTTTGTAACCGATTGAAGAATGAATCCGTTTCCTGTTATAAAAACATTCCAGATAATCAAATGTTGCCCTTTTTGCAACTTCTCTGGTTCTAAATATGAACCTGTTTATCCACTCAACTTTCAATGTGTGGAAAAAAGATTCCGCAACGGCATTGTCATAGCAGTTTCCTGTTGAACTCATGCTCTGGTATATTCTGATCCCGAGCTTTTTCGATGCCTGTTTTACTGATCCCTTGAATTTATCTGAACAGTATTGGCTTCCTCTGTCTGTATGAAATATAAGAAAAAGCTCGGTAAATATTCTTCTCGAAACCGCCATCTCAAAAGCTTTGACAACAAGGTCAGCCGTCATCCGTTCAGATATTGCCCAGCCGACAACTTTCTTTGAATAAAGATCAATAACTACAGCAAGATAAAGCCAACCCTCAAGCGTTTTTATATAAGTTATGTCTCCAACCCACACAACATTCGGTGCAGGACTTTCAAAATCCTGATCCAGAAGATTCTCAAAATAAGGAAGATCATGGTCAGAGTCCGTCGTTTTCTTGAATTTCTTCTTTGCAACAGGGACTAAACCGAGTTCTTTTATCAGCCTTGCACAACGATGTTTTCCAATTGTAAATCCTTTCTCCAGGAGCTTGGCCATGATTCTTGATGCACCATAAGTTTTTCGCGAATCATCAAAAATAATCTTCATCTCATTCTTTATAAGCTCATCTTCCTTCGCTTTGTTGCTTTCCGGGCTTTTAAGCCAGCTGTAATAACCCGATACACTCACTTTCAAATATTTCGCCATCTCACTGATTTTGTATTTTCCCTTCAGTTCAAACATGATCTGAAACTTTGCTCCTTTTCTCTCAATGAGATGGCCATTGCTTTTTTTAATATGTCAAGCTCCATCTCCAACTGCCTGTTTCTTTTCTTTAATTTCGCAAATTCAAGTTCAGAAACACTTGAATAAACCTTCTTGCCAACTCCGGGAAAAACAGATTCTTCCCCCTTTTCATCATATTCTCTCTTCCAGAACCTCAGTGTGTCAATGTTCACTCCAAGATCCTGCGAAACTTCCGCAAAGCTCATTCCGTTTAAAATCAGTTTAATCGCCGCAAGCTTAAACTCTCTGTCGTACTTTGGTCTCCTTTTCTTCATTTTCTTTCTCCTCAAGTGTAACAGACCTCAAGCAGTTTATGCACGATTAACTTTTCCTCCACTTTTTTCATACCAGATCATTGGAGACACTGTTTCATATAAAGATTTCGGACCTACTGTAAAAGATGAAGAAGGACTTCCTATAACTATCTGGAGAGATGATCCATACAATAATCCCGTTTCTTTAGGAGGATGGGGATTATCAGCACTAAATCAATATTATTTAAACACATACAACAAAGATAAATTTTTAACATATGCTCAGCAATGTGCACAAAGATTAGATGAAATAGCTTTTGAACAAAATGAAAGTCTTTTTTATCCTTATTACTTCTATTTCTGGATGATTGACCAATTCACACCAAGTTGGTATAGCGGTATGGCACAAGGCAGAGCACTTAACCTGCTTTCAATGTTGTATGAAATAACCGGCAGAAAACAGTACCTCGAAGCTGCAGATCACACATTCGACTCAATTCTGTCTTTGCAGACACTTAATGATGATCCATGGATATCTACGATTGATGAAAATAATTACTTCTGGATTGAAGAATACCCGACAGATGAACCGGCTCATGTTCTCAACGGATTTATTTTTGCTTTGTACGGAATCTATGAATACTGGATCCAGACTGAATCAGAGTTAGCGGAAATCCTTCTTAACAGATCAATTAAAACGCTTAAAGACCATCTTGATCTTTATAGAAGACCCGGTGAAGTCAGCAAATAC
>JAGOEX010000076.1 GCA_017997475.1 bacterium | reverse complement strand
GCTTTATGACATGAGTGGAAATGTATGGGAATGGAGTTATGACTGGTATCTGGAAACACCGCCTTCCGGGGATGAAACCACACCAGTTGTAGATCCGTACGGTCCCGGAAGTGGCTCCTACCGTGTCATTCGGGGTGGCAGTTGGCTCAACATCTCGCAGTTCTGTCGCAGTGCCAACCGCTTCAGCTACGCTCCGACTAACCGCCACGACTACGGTTTCCGGCTTGCAAGGACAAAAGAGTAACACTATGCACTCTTACCCTTTTAGCCTTGTTTTTGGTTTTTCTGTTTTTTCTTCTCTGTATCGGAATGCGAAGCTCCGCCTCGACCGGAGGGAGAGTAAGCGGAAAGCGAAGCATGGAGAGGAAGAGTGGAAAAAACTTTTCGCCCGAAGTATGAGGGCGAACGTTAGATAAACCCTAACCCCCAGCCCCTTTCCCTTTAAAAGGGCAAGGGGAGAAAGAAGAATACCCTCTTTTTTTAAGAGGGAGCTGGAGGGAGTTATTTAATAAGGTTTTTCATGAAGTTTAAAATTATAACAATCCCCTTCGATGTTGAAAGAAAAAGCTTTTTTGAAGAGGATTTGAATAATTTCTGCATCAACAAGCAGATAAAGAGATACCAGCCGGAATTCTTTATGGAAAATGGCAAAGCATACTGGTCTGTATTTATAGAGTACGAGCCGATTTTGAAGGAATTGGAATCAAAGAATGATGAAAACGAAGGACTTGATGATGAAGAAGTTGTATTGTTGAAAAAACTCAAAGAGTGGAGAAATGAAAAGGCATCTGAAAAGGGGATACCCCCGTTTATCATTTTGAAAAATTCACATTTGAAAGAAATTGTGAAAAGAAAATGCCGCACTCTTGAATCATTGAAAATCATCAATGGAATTGGTGATAAAAAAGTGACAGATTACGGAAAAGAGATTATTGAACTTGTGAAGGCATTTTATGAAAGAGATGAAGAAAAAAAGTGAAGAGTATTCGGTTTTTGAAAAATGGTACAAAATTCAGGACTGGATTCTTGACAGGGTTGAATCGTTTCCAAAAAATGTAAGGTTCACTATTTCAACGAGGATATCCAACATAACTCTTGATGTTCTTGAAAAAATTATAGAGGCACTTTATTCAAGAAACAAAAAGCCGATACTTGATTCTTTAAATATTGAGCTTGAAAAGTTAAGAATATTTATCAGGATATCGTTTGAAAGAAAATATATGTCGGAAAAACAGTATCAATTCATCTCTTTTGAAATAAATGAATTTGGAAAAATGATCGGGGGCTGGATAAAATGGTGCGAAGAGTAGGACATCTTTTTGAGCAGATAATTTCCTTTGAAAACCTGATGACGGCATTCAGAAAAGCCAAAAAAGGAGCAGGTGGGAGTGAAAGTTCCAATCTCTTTTTTTTCAACCTCGAAATTGAAATAATCCAGCTTCAGAAAGAGTTGGAAAACGGTGAATACAAGCCCGGAGAATACAGAATATTTAAAGTTTATGAGCCGAAAGAAAGGGTTATTTCTGTTGCACCTTTTCGTGACAGAGTTGTTCATCACGCTGTTGTATCTGTTCTTGAACCGGTTTTTGAAAAGATTTTCATTTTTGATTCTTACGCCACCAGAAAAGAAAAAGGAACTCACAAAGCAGTGGAAAGGGCTCAAAATTTCATGCGGAAAAATGAGTGGTTTTTAAAATCTGACATTAAAAGCTATTTTGCATCGGTTGATATAAATATGCTCATCAGGATAATTAAGAGAAAAATAAAAGATGTTCAAGTAACTGAATTGATTGAAAAAATATTGATGAATGGTTCGGAAGATGGAAAAGGACTGCCGATTGGAAACCTGACCAGTCAGTTCTTTGCAAATGTTTATCTCAACATTTTTGATCATTTTGTGAAAGAAAAACTGAAACCGAATGGATATATCAGATATATGGATGATTTTGTTCTTTTTTCACAAGATAGAGAATTTTTGAAAAATTGCAGGAAAAAAATTGAAATGTTTTTGAAAGACTCACTGGGGCTTTGCTTGAAAGAAAATGCAACTTATATTAACAGCAACAGAAACGGATTGAGTTTTTTAGGGAAAAGAATATATCAGGGAATTATTCGGATAAAAAGGGAAAATCTCACAAGATCATTGAAAAAAGTGCATAACAGATACAGACAGTTTGAAAAAAACATAATTTCGGAACAAAAATTCACACAAAGTATTGCAAGTATAACAGGATATTTAAATGAAGGAAACAGTTTCAAACTTAGAAAAGCTCTCATCTGAGAAAAGGGAATCTTTCAGAGGCTCCAACCGTGTCAAACGGGGTGGCAGTTGGAACAACAACTCGCAGAACTGTCGCAGTGCCAACCGCAACAACAACACTCCGACTAACCGCAACAACAACAACGGTTTCCGGCTTGCAAGCACAATGAATGGCAGAACTTCAGTTTTTCAAGGAAAACTAAGCTGAACTATTATTGTCCCGAAAGATTTCCCGCACAGTGAAAACTGTCAAAAAGAGCAAAACTCCTGATGTTTGCAGCAATGTCGAAGACAACAGGGGTTTGAAAGGGGTAAATTGTTTTAGGCGTATCCTTGACTTTCCACCTTGCAGGGTGTATAAATGGACCGAAAACCATCTTTATGAGGTGCAAAAATGGACAAATCAATTCTTTTCCCGATTATTTTGGAGTGGCAGAAGATAGTTGCTCAAACTGAAGGGATATTCCGTTCATATCAATCAGAACTGTTTGAGCTGATTGGTTCAAAACCCATTAAGATCGTTACCGGATTCAGACGAAGCGGCAAGTCATTCCTGGTTCAGAAAACGATTTCTCAATTAATTGCAGAGAAAAAAATAGCAAAAAAGAATGTGCTGTATCTTAATTTTGAAGATTATCAGCTTGCGTCAATAAATAACGCTCAATTGCTTGATGAAGTATTTCAGCTTTTTATGAATGAGATTGCCGAAGAAGGAAAAAAACTTATAGTTCTTGATGAAATTCAGCTTGTTAATGACTGGGATAAATTTGTACGGACGATTTATGAGAAATATCGCAATATCGAAATAATTCTTACCGGTTCCAATTCTGAACTGCTGTCATCGGAACTCGGTTCAAATCTTGCCGGAAGGTTTGTGGAGATAAAAATTCTGCCATTTGATTTTAAAGAGTTCACTTTGATCAGAGGATTAAATATAAAAAGCGAAAAAGATTATTTTGAAAATATTAATAAGATCAACTCATTGTTTGGGGAATATCTGAATTTTGGCGGCTTACCTGAACTTGTTTCAATAACGACTGAAAAAGCAAAGCAGAGTTATCTTGAAGGAGTACTCAGCAAAGTTGTTCTTGATGATGTTGTCAATCGTTTTAATGTCAGGCAGCCTGCTGTCATTGATCAGATAATAAAATATCTTTTCATCGGAACTGGAAATATTACCAGTTATGCAAGGATTTCAACACATCTCAAAACTGCCGGACATGATGTAAAATCTGATACTGTTGCAAATTATGTGGATTTCATCGTGAAGACTTTTGCCATGTATGCACTTGAAAAACTGGAATATAAACAGAGCCGTGTTTTCGGCACGATTAAAAAGTTTTATTCAGTTGATACTGGTTTTTCCGCTCTTTACGGCGGTTATATTAAGATATATTCAAGACTTCTTGAAAATGTTGTGTTTTTGAAGCTTAAAAGAGAGTCGGATCAGATTAATTTCGGTCAGAACGAATCCGGCAAAGAGATAGATTTTGTGGTGACAGAAAGAGACCGCTCGGTCACGAACTATCAAGTCGCAGTGACTTTAAATGAAAGTAATAAAGATAGAGAGTTAAGCTCTTTTGTTTCAATTGACAGGTATATTTCAAACGGAAGGCATCTGTTTCTTTCAACAGACACTGATGAAAAAACAATTGAATATTCCGGCATAGAGATCGAAAGGCGTAATATTGTGAGATGGCTTTTGGGAGTATCATAAAATGGCAGACACAATTCTTTTTAAAAAGGGTGCGAATTGGAAGGAAAAAATTGAAGAGTTGATAAAATCTTAAAAAATAAACCTAACCCATTATCTTAACTATAACTTTTCTTGTTCCTGGTCCGTCAAATTCGCAGAAAACTTGATTTTTAGCCAGAAAACCCATATTTTGCGACTGTGATAGTTGGAATATTCGTATATTTTGCGAATAGGTTCGCAGGAGTTGGAATGATCGAGAGAAAAATAAAAGAAATTCTTAAAAGCAAAGAAGGGACGAACAAGGCACTGATCGTTCTTGGTGCAAGGCAGACAGGCAAAACGACATTGCTCAAAATGCTTTATGGAGAAAGGGATGATGTTGTCTGGCTTAACGGTGATGAACCCGATATTCAGAATTTACTGGAAAACATCAGTTCCACCCGGTTGAAAGCGATTTTAGCTGGAAAAAAAGTTGTGGTGATAGATGAAGCACAGAGAATAAAGGATATCGGTATAAAACTTAAACTCATAACTGACAATATTCCTGAAATACAAGTTATTGCAAGTGGTTCTTCCTCTTTTGATCTTGCGAATTTCATAAACGAGCCGCTGACAGGTAGAAAATGGGAATTCTCTTTATATCCGATGTCCTTTTCAGAAATGGCTGCACATAACGGTTTTATTGAAGAGAACAGATTGCTTCCGCATCGCATGATCTATGGTTATTATCCGGAAGTTGTCAACTCTGCGGGAAACGAAAAAGAAGTATTGAAACAACTGTCAGACAGCTATCTTTATAAAGACATTTTTACATGGGAAAACATTAAAAAACCGGAAAAACTGATGAAACTTCTTCAGGCGATCGCTTTTCAGGTCGGCAGTGAAGTTTCTGCCAATGAATTGTCGAATATGATCGGACTTGACAATCAGACTGTTGAAAAATATATCCAGCTCCTTGAGCAGACTTATATTGTTTTCCGGCTTGGATCTTTCAGCAGAAACTTGAGAAAGGAGCTTAAGCGGGCACGGAAAATATATTTTTATGATAACGGTATTAGAAACTCAATTATCGCAAATTTTGCACCAGTTGAACTCAGGAATGATGTCGGACAGTTATGGGAGAATTTCCTGATCAGCGAAAGAATAAAATATCTTCAGAACAATATGATCTTTGCAAACCGATATTTCTGGCGGACAGTTGAACAGCAGGAAATTGATTATATCGAAGAAATTGATGGGATTCTTCATGCCTATGAATTCAAATGGAATCCCAATAAAAAAACATACTTGACAAAAACATTCTCAAACAGTTATCCAGACCATGTGTTCAAGCTCATAAACAGAGATAATTACGAAACTTTCATTATGTGATATTAACTAAACTTTCCTTGTTCCGGGAGAATCAAATTCGCAGATTTTGAAATCCGGAGTAAAAATGTCAGACACAATTCTTTTTAAAAAGGGTGCGAACTGGAAGGAAAAGATCGAAGAGTTGATGAATTCTGAATCTAATTAACCGGTGATCCTAAAATAACGCCCCATTCAGTGACGGTAAATCCGTTTCTTTCAAATGGTTCCGGTGCTTTTGGAATATCGATTTTGTGAAAAGGTGAGTCGCTTCCTGAAATATAGAATCTGAATCTAAGGATGCTTTCTGGAGCTGGTAATATATTTAAAACATTAAGTATTTCGATGTCGGTGGCAATTTGCGGATAAATGATGTAATAAGGAAAATCAACGAGTCTTGGAACCCACCATTCAATAAAATCGGTAATTTCATTTCCCTTAAATCCGTAATTCTCAAGAGTTGTTACAAAAAAATCTTCAAGAGTTTCAGTTTCAACGACCCAGCCGTTATTTTTCTGCCAGAGATCTGGCTGAACCGATTCATAAAAAAGAAATGTATATTCATCGTCAATAATTCCTTCAGGAGTGACTGTCACATTCCAGCCGTTATAGTACTCAGGTTCTGAAACTGTTACATGTCCGCCTTCGGGAAAATCAATTGAGACCTGAACCTGAGTTTCAACCGGAGGATAGATGTAGATGTTGGGTTTTCTGTCTGGATAATATAAACATTTGCCGTTCCTGCAGGCATTGTCGTAGCATGTTTCTAAAAATATCCATTTTCCATTTTCGCATATTTCTACATATACTTCTTCTTCATTCATTTCAAAAATCGCAATTTTATTGTTATTAATTTCATTATTAAGATCAGATGTATCCTGATCTGATAAAATGTCGATAGTGTCTGTGTCTGCAATTTCATCGTCAGAATCTGAAATTTCATATCCGCAAAGCTCTGCTTCTTCAGGACAGTTCTCAGTGATACAACTGTAAAATTCAGGCCAACCATACCAAAGGTCGCATTCATTCTGAACAGCACACTTGTTGAATGTGGAATAATTGGATTGAGCTGATTCTGTGCCACTATCAATACACGCTTGATGGCAGTCTGTACTATAGCTTTTGCAATATTCCAGCATACATCCGATTATTTCAACGCATGTGGCTGATTCGTCAAATGTGTAACCTGAGTCACCTGTATTACCGGAATCTCCAGGATCTGGATCAAGCTCAATATTTTTAGGGTAGCATCTTTTTTCACCTTCCACGCAAGACTCTCCAGTATTCCCGGTGTTGCCAGTATTGCCAGTGTTGCCAGTGTTGCCAGTGTTGCCAGTGTTGCCAGTGTTGCCAGAGTTTCCGGTATCACCAGTGTTTCCCGAATCACCTGTATCTGTATCACCGCAACTTGTCGAAAAGATGGAAATCGATAGCACTAATACAAAAAACAATGTCTTTTTCATTGGTTACCTCAATTATAAAATTGGTAAATCGCTAAAATGCTATGCTTTAGTATAAGAAATGTAAAGAATTTCTGAATTTATCGGCACAAAATAAGGATAAGTTAAGAATAAATCTAACCCATTATTTTAACTATAACTTTTCTTGTTCTGGGACCGTCAAATTCGCAGAAATATATTCCCTGCCAGGTTCCAAGGACAAGATTTCCGTTTTCAATGATTATTGTCTGAGAACATCCGAAAAGTGATGATTTGATGTGGCTGTCGGAGTTGCCTTCGCTGTGTCTGAACCAGCTTTTGTCTGGCACAAGTTCATCCATGAATTTTGTCATATCGTGCTGAACATCTCTATCTGCATTTTCATTTATTGTCACTGCCGCAGTGGTATGAGGAATGTGGATAACAGCGATTCCGTCTTTTATCCCGGAAATCCTCACAATCTCTGCCACTTTCCTTGTAATGTCGATCATCTCAGTACGAAAATTCGTTGAAACCTCAAACTTGTGGATCATTGTGACCTCTTTGGATATTCAATTTTTCGACTAATTTTTGAATTTCAGTCAGCGTTTTTTCGAGATTAAAAGCGTTAAAATCATTATCTCGCAACACGGGTTTCAGTTCTGTGACAAGTTGTCTTTTAAGAACAGGTAAACTTTTTTCATTTAAAGTAATTCCATTTGAGAAAATCAGTTTTTCCGTTGCAAGTCTTAACAGTTCAGGATCATTTATGCTGATGATATTTTCTTTTATTGCGTAAAAAAGGTCATAATAATCCCTTATTGCAAGTTCTTTTCTGGAAAGTGCCGCACGAATCTTCTCTGCGAAAGCCTCTTTTTTTGAAATTGTTGTTACAGGAAAAGGTGAAATAAATGGTTTTAATGTGAAAGGATTTGTAAGTGTGAAATTAAGAGCTTCAACAAATAGAGTTCTGTCAAGGTGAGGTAGAGTGCTAATCATTTGCGATTATTCTCCATTTTTTGTTTATAGTTCCTTTTCTGGAAGAGTTGGGAATCAATGATATGGGTTCTTTTGATTTTGAAAGTTCTGTCTCCAGTTCGGATATTTTTTCAATGTCAGGAAAGTATTTGTCCAGTATATACCCAATTCTTCTTATTGTTCCCTGATTGCCATATCTTAAAGTGGTCTGTATAATTTTCTCTCCGAGATTGCTGTCATTTTTTATGCTTTCCTTTATCCATTCATAAGCTTTTGGAATGGAGTTGTATCTGGAATAATCATAAACCGCATCAAAAAGGGTGCGTGCTTTATTTGTTATTTTTGCTTTTACACCGTTTGAATTTATGACTACTTCACAGTTTCCAATTTTTGAATTATCTGTTTTTATGAAGGTAATATTGTAAACACCGATTTTTTTTTGACCGGATATTTTAGTGTTGTAGACAAAGATGCTGTTTGAGGTCTGATTTTCAAAACCGTAATAGTTAAATATGGAAAACCCTCCGATCTGATAGTTGCTCTCGATAGTTTTCATGTAAAAATCAATAACTTCATATTCATCCGGCATCCATTTCCCGCCTGGTGGAATCCTTGTCGGAACAAGATAAATGCCTTTCTGTAGTCGAACGATCAGTGATTTACCCGCAAGTCTGTTTAGAAGTTCTGTTTCCTGCTTGGAGCTTATTCCAGCCACAGTGGAAAACATCCCGGTTCTTACTATTCTGATCTTTCTCAGCTGTATCCAACTGAAAAATGAAGTTTCTAAAGCACCCAAGTTCATTGTATTCTATTTCTCCAATATTGCCCCATAGGCAATTTGCTTAATACAGAATACAGAATACATTGTAGAAAGTAATTTGTCAAAAAGATTTATAGTTTCACTCGTTTTTCCCAAATCCTTGAAACATTTTTCCTGTTCTGTATATTCTGATTGTCTGAGAAGTTAATGATTACGGTAAGATTGAAATCCCATTATTTTGACTATAACGTTCCTTGTTCTGGGACCTTCATATTCGCAGAAAACTTAAAAAGACAATTGACATTGTGACACATGGTGTTACAATATTTTGGACTTTGTTTGGAGGTAATTATGAGAGAAGCGACTATTTCAGCAAGAATGCACAGGGAAAAGAAAAAAGAAGTTGAAAAGATTTTTGCCAAACTGGGTTTGTCACATTCTTCGGCAATAAATCTGTTTTATAGTCAGATACTGCTTAAAGGCGGACTTCCTTTTGAAACCAATTTAAAAACAGTAACAAATAAAACTGCTCAATATTCAACTGTTGCAGAGCCTGTTGCAGTTTATAATCAGAACGAAGAAATATTTGAAAACTTGGATGATTTTCCGAAAGATCTGATGAATATGCTTGCAAAGTTCGGCAAGTCAAAAAAGGCGAAAGCGGCAATTGTGAAGCTCGCAGTTGAATATTTTCTTGATGAACTGGAATTTGTTGAAGAGTGTGAAAAACGGCTTAATGATGAAAGCGATTCCACCATAAGCTATGAAGAGTTCAAAAAGCAGTTCGGACTTGATTAATGGGAAAATACAAAATTGAGGTAAGAAAATCGTTTTCTGCTGATTTTGAAAAAATTCCGAAACAGTACCAGAAAAATATCAATAAGAAAATTGCTCAGCTTGAAACCAGTCCTGATATAGGAAAAATGCTTGCCGGGAGTCTAAGCGGAATAAGAAGAATAAGGGTGGGTGATTATAGAGTTGCTTACAAAATTTATGAAAACCGGCTCGTAGTTTTGCTTCTTAAAGCCGGACACAGAAAAGATTTTTATGAGCAGCTCACACGATTAGTCAGAGAACTGAAGAACTTATGAATTTGACCTTGTGTATGACTTCTTTCTTTTCCTTGAAACATTTTTCCTGTTGATATATATTTGGGGAGTTTTATTCTTTTTCCGGAGATTTTCATGAAAAAAGGTGATTTGAAACCATTGGCTCTTACATTTGCTGCAAGCGGAGTTTGGGATACTGTTGCCGGAATTTTATATCTTTTCATGATTGGAACGGGCAGGTCGATCGATGATCCGCCGACACACCATTTTTACAGTGTTTTTCTTGCCTCTTTCTTTTTCTGTTTTGCCTATATTCAGTTTATGTCAGCTCTGAACATCAGGAGATATGCTTTCAATGTCGGGTGTCTGATTTTTGGAAGAGTTTTTTATGTCATACAGCTTTATTCATATATTGTTTTCATCGAAGGTTTTCCGCCCACATTCTGGTTTACAGGAATAATCGACGCCCTTTTCATAACTCTTTATCTTGTTTTTGCTCTGAAAGGCGGACTTAAAATGAAAGAGCTTTTTTTACCGCAAAAACAGACCCCGAATGAAATTTAATTGAAATCGGATCTGATTTTTGGGAGTGATTATAAAGTTTCGTAAAATTTCTCGCCAAAATAATCGACAATGAATAGAGGAATTCCGCTCAAAACGGCGATTCTTTGATGCGGAATGAATTTCTTTAGCTGATTTTTAAAAATTTTCGGCTCTCTTTTCTCACCTTCAAAAAAGAGAAGTATCGTATTAGCCATCAAAAGCTCCGGCACGGTACATTTTTTCAATATTGTGAGCTTCACGAAGTTCTTTTTTTGTGAAATCGTATAACGGCTTTATATCATTTTTACTCATAATAAAATAACAGTCCGGTCTGAGAAGATCGTTTGACATTATTGAAGTGTTGTGGGTCGTCAAAACTACCTGATATTTCCCCTTTTTCATTTCTTCAATAATTAGTTTTGCCAAATTATGATGATAATAAGCATCAAATTCGTCAATAAAAACAAAAGAAACTTCATTTTCAATCTTCATTCTCTGAAGCCAGTAATATAATAGGGAAAGAGAAAGGGTTCCAGTAGATGCAATCGAGAAAAATTCGATGGTTTTTTTATCGAAATCGAAAACAATATTTTTTTGACCATTTATTTCAATCTCTTTAAGTTTGCACTTTATTTCAGCTTTGTTGAGAAAAGTTTCAAAATCTTTAAGTTTGCCTTTTTCAATAATATCTTTTGATATGCTGTTAATTCCTGTTTCATAACCGATATAACAATTGTTTCCTACTGATCGGAAATAAAGCATTTTCTCAACAAATTTAATGAGTTTTTTAAAAGATGCATTTTCATTGTTATCTTCAAGAACTGTACTGCTTGCGATGTATTTTATAATAGAAACTTTGTTCTGTCCTAAATCACGGTTAAGTGTTTCCGCACCTTTTAAATCAATAAAAGCGGGTTCTGTTTTTGTTCGGTCATAAAAAACAACAATCTTGTCGTTTATTTTCAATTCTTCAAAAGCCAGTTCTTCAAACGACTTTTTTCCGTAACGATAAATGATAATGTCCTTATCAAATTTAAAACTGTATAAAAATTCAACGACATCATTGTCATTTTCAGCATTTATATAATTATTATAAAATTCAAGGTTCCTGTTTTTATCAGTGAGGTGAGACACAATGTCAAAAATAGCAAAACCGAGATTTGATTTGCCGATCCCGTTCGGCCCGTAAATTATTGCTTTGTTGACAACGCCGTCTTTCACGCATTCCGGATTGAAGTTGTAATTCTTAGTTTTTGTAAAATCAAGAACAAAATTGTCCTTGAAATTCTTGAAATTCTTAACCTCAAATCTTGTTAACATTTTGATTTTCCTCTCTTATTATAAAAAACAGTTGACACTGTATATCACAAAACAGTTCGATTAGCAAGTTTGCCGTAAAAAAACTACGGCAGATGGTTTTTCCATTTCCTTGAAACATTTTTTTCTTGAAATATGATAAAGTTGTTTTTTTAAGAAGGGGAATACATGAACAGATATTTTAAAGGTATGCTTCTTGGAGCCGGTGCAGGCATAATCGATGTCATTCCGATGATATTTCAGAAATTGCCGGTCGATGCTGACATTTCT
>JAGOEX010000075.1 GCA_017997475.1 bacterium | reverse complement strand
ATGTGCTGTTCTATTCCCATTTTGAGTGTCATCTGGCTCATCGGACAGCCGGCACATGCACCCTGAAGTTTTACCGTAACGATTCCGTCATCAGCAACATCGATAAGCTCGACATCTCCACCGTCTCTTTGCAATGCGGGACGCACCTGATCAAGAACTTCCTTAACCTTTTCCTTCCAGTTCATTTCGCTCATTTTTCTCTCCTATTGAGATGGTTGTTCAAAACTTTAAAAAAACAAGTTCAGACAATTATCTAATTATAACAACTCATGTCAAGGAAGAAATGAATCCTTGTTTTAATGGATGAGTTTTTGTATTATTCCAGTTGAAAAAAGTTTTTATAAACATGACGAAAGGTTTTGGAATGGAAAGAAAAGTGTTTAAGAACATTACTGTTTTTGATGGTTTTGAGTTTTTCAAGGGAAGTGTCGAGGTTGTCGGCACAGTTATCGGCAGAGTTGAAAAGAATGGAGTGGACATTGCCGTTCAAAGCGGTGATGAAGTGATAACAGGCGATTATATTCTGATGCCGGGAATGATAAACCTTCATACTCACATTCCGATGACGCTTTTTAAAGGGGTAAGCGAAGATCTTCCGCTTGAAAAATGGCTTCATGAAAGGATATTTCCTCTTGAAGCGAAGTTTATTTCAGCCAAAATGTGTAATATCTGCGGGATGTTCGGCATGGCTGAACTTTTAAGAAGCGGTGTAACAACTTTTTCAGACATGTACTTTTTTGAAGAGGATGTGGCTCTTGCCGCCAAAGAGATAAATATCAGGGCGATGATTGGTGAAGGGGTGATAAATTTTCCATCTCCGGCAGGTCGCACTCCTGAGCAGACCATTGAATATACTGAGTTTCTTGCAAATAAATATAAAGATGATGAACTGATAAGTGTGTGCTGCGCTCCTCATTCACCTTATCTGACACACGAATCGTATTTGCTTAAACTCAAAGAAATATCAGATACTTACAAAATTCCATTCCATATCCACATGGCTGAAAGCCGCTTTGAAGTTGAAAATTATAAAGCGTCAACCGGCAAAACCGAATTTGAAAGATTTGAAGAACTTGGATTGCTAAGTGAACGATTTCTGGCGGCTCACTGTGTCAATCTTGCTGAAATTGAACTTGAAATTATGTCCCGAAATAAAGTGACCGTCGCACATTGTCCCTCAAGCAACATGAAGCTTGGAAGCGGTATTGCAAAAGTTGCCAGAATGGTTGAAATGGGGATAAATGTCGCTGTTGCTACAGACGGCAGTGCAAGCAATAACAACCTGAATTTATTGGCAGAAGCTGAACTTGTCTCAAAGCTCCAGAAAGTTGACAGACGCGACCCGACAGTTTTTAAGTCAATTGACGCACTCAAAGCGGTAACAAGTAACGCAGGTCGAATTGCAGGCAGAAACTTAGGCACAATAAAAACCGGAGCCCCCGCAGATCTTGTGTTAATAAAAACAGACAGTTACGAAATGTCACCAGTTTATGAACCCGCATCGGCACTTCTTTACGCATCAAGCCATTCCGACATTCAAGCAGTATTTGTAGCAGGAAAAAAAGTTGTCGAAAATGGACACATCCTCACCATCGACGAAGAAAACCTTAAAAAAGAGTTCTCAAAATTCGTTTCTAAAGTGAGAGAAGAGATATAAGAACTGTTGTAAAAAAACAAAAAAGCATCAATTGAGACAGACTTCTGGAGAATTTGCTTGCCAATTTTGCTTAAATGTGGTAGCGTAATTCGCCAATTTGTGTGAAAAGTGGCAGCTAAATTATCCGGAATGGAGGGCAAAATGCTTTTTGACATTATCAGACGATCAATTATTGATTTCCATAATGGTAAAAGAAAACAAATAGTTAAGAGAAATATGACATTTCGTGATATTGAAGGCAAGGCTTCAGTTTTTATTGGTGTGAGGCGTTGTGGCAAGTCAACTCTTCTTTTCCAATTGATAGATGATCTCGTTTCTAAAAAAGTTGATATGAAAAACATTTTGTACATTAATTTTTTTGATGACAGGTTTACAGAGCTCAAAACAAAAGGGCTTTCATCAGTGATTGAAGCATATTATTCACTTTATCCTGAAAAAAAAGGTGTTGAAACTGTCTATTTTCTTTTTGATGAAATTCAGGAAATACCTGAATGGGAGCCATTTATAGACAGAATATTGAGAACTGAAAAATGCAGAGTTTTTATAACGGGTTCTTCCGCGAAAATGCTTTCAAAAGAAATTGCAACAGCAATGAGGGGCAGATCTTTAAGTTTTGAGGTGTTCCCGTTTTCATTTATTGAGTTTTTAAAGTTTAAAGAGCATGAAAACCTTGTTATGACAACAAAAAACCGATTGATATTGCAAAATGATTTTGAAGAATATTTTATCAAGGGTGGCTTTCCTGAGGTTAGAAATTCAGTTGAATCCGACAGAATAGACATACATCAGGAATATTTTAGAACAATAATGTGGCGAGATGTAATTGAGCGACACAACCTTTCAAATCCGCAGACTGTAATTCAGCTTGGTTATCGTTTGATGACAAGCTGTGCATCGCTATATTCACTTAACCGGCTCACAGAATATCTTAAATCATTAGGATTTAAAACCAGCAAGGAGTTTGTTTTTACAGTACTTTCGGCGTTTGAAGATTGTTATTTTCTTTTTTCTGTGCCGATATACGACAAGTCGGAGATAAAAAGAAATGTAAATCCCAAGAAAATATACTGCGTTGATCATTCAATGATGTCATCAATTGACCCACAGATAAATGAAAAAAAAGGTCAACTGCTTGAAAATCTTGTTTTTTCAACGATCAGAAGAAGCTCAAGTGCAATTTATTATTATAAAACCGGATCCGGAAAGGAAGTTGATTTCTGCTGGATAGACAGATCCGGAAAAAAGAATCTTGTTCAGGTTTCTTTTGACCTAAACGATGAAAAGACAAGAAAAAGAGAAGTTTCAGCACTTTTTGAGGCAATGGGTGAGATCAATGAAAAAAGTGCAACACTTGTAACAATGAATGAATCAGGTGTGTTAGAGCTTGAAGACAGAACAATTCAAATAGTTCCGGCATGGGAATATCTGATTAATTTTGAATATAGTGAAAAAAGTGTGTTTCAGATAACCGATCTTATGCTGTAAAAAAACAGCTGTGATCACTGATTCGTCAAAAAATCCGGTATGTTGAAATGTTTTATTCCATCACGGCTGAAGTCGAACTGATCCATTGAGAGGACAAATTTCGGATAGTTGTCTGGAACTTTTTTAAGTACATCAAATTCTCTTCTGATGGTTTCTTCTGTTGCAAGAAGATAAGCAACTTGAATATATATGGTTTCATTGTTTTTTCTACATACAAAATCTATTTCTTCGTTATGTACTCTGCCGATATTTATTTTGTAGCCGCGTCTTAGCATTTCAAGAAAAACGATATTTTCAAGCACAAGATTTATATCTCTTTCATTGTTTCCGTAGATCGCTTCTCTCATTCCGTGATCGGTCACAAAATATTTTTCACTTACCTGCAAAATTCGTTTTCCGATGATGTCTTCCCTTAAAACTTTATTGAATAGAAAAGCTTCTTCGCAGACTTTTATGTGGTTGAGGATCGTTTCGGGAGAAACTGTACGGTTTTCACTTTTTAAGAATCTGGAGATGCTTGTAGCAGAAAAAGTGTTTCCAACATTTGCCAGAACAAACTGAATAACTCTTTCGAGCAGGTCGATATCTCTGATTTTATTTCGTTTTACGACATCTTTAAGTATGACAGAATCAAAAACATCTTTCAAATACTGAAAAGATGACTGCGGATCAAGTTCAAGATTTGCTAAAAACGGCATTCCTCCAAACAGTAGATATTTTTTGAAAAGTTCTGTCTTTTCCGCATCAGGAAAAATTGTTTCAGACATTTCAATAAATTCGGAAAACGAGAACGGATAAACCCTTATCTCAACATATCTTCCGGCAATAAGAGTGGCAAATTCACCGGAAAGCAGTTTTGCATTTGAGCCGGTTACATAAATGTCAACATCGAATGCCACGCGGAAAGAGTTTATACATTTTTCCCATTCTTTTACTTCCTGTATTTCATCAAAAAAAAGATAGGTTCTTCCGCTGATATCGGCAAGCCGTGATTTCATTTCTTCATGAAGTGCTGCTGCATTCAAAAGATGTGCATTTGCCATATCTTCAAAGTTGTAAAAAAGGATATTGGCTGGATTCACATCTCTTTCAATAAGCAGCTCCCTGATCTGTGAAAGAAGAACAGATTTGCCGGAACGCCTTAATCCTGTCAGTACTTTTATGATGTCTTTGTCGATGAAACTCTCAACATTTTCAAGTAGATGTGTTCTTTTTATCATAATTGCCTCCTGAAAAATCACGATGAAGACTATCACAGCCATACCTTTCAGTCAAGCAAAAAATTGAGATTGTATCAGTTATAACTTTCACAACATTAAAAATTTAAAATTATATCGGTTATAACTTCCATGATGTCCAGTTTTGTGAAATTCAACAGTTATATCTTACAAATATTTATGTTGAAAGAGATTTTAAATATGTTAAACTGCCTGCTGTTTTAAGGTTTTTTTAATTTCTGCGGGGATTTATGAAAAAAAACATACCTGTAATTGAATACAGAAAGGATCTGCCTTACACGAGAATTCTTCTCCATTTTCCGGGTGGAAGTTCACTTGAAGATGACAAAACTCTCGGATTTGCCCATCTTTGCGAGCATCTCGCTTTCAAATTGAGGGTAGGTGAGGACGGAATAGCGGAATTTGTTGAGGGACTTGGTGGCGGAAGCAACGCTTTCACATCAAACGACCTGATTGTTTTTGAGGTTACCGTGCTGAATGAATTTGCTGATAAAACCATCAAATTCCTTGAAAAAATATTTGCAGTTGATTTTGAGACCATTACCGATGCCGATTTCGAAGAGGAAAAAAGGGTTGTTCTTGAAGAGATGGCGATGTATGAAGATGAGCCGATGGAGAATCTTTATACTGAAATGATGAAAAATCTTTTTCCTTTGCATAGTTACGGCAAAAGGGTGATCGGTGAAAAGGAAACTGTCGGTAATGCGGCAAAAAGTGATATTTCAAAGTTCTGGAAGGAAAGAATTTCAGCAAATCCGTTCCTTGTAATAGGTGGCGGATACGGTAAAACTCCCTCGATGTCAGTATATTGCTGTGAAAAGCCGGTGAATCCGGAACATTCACAATGGAAGCACACAAGAAAGTTTGAACTGAAAAACACTCAGAAAAAGAACTATTTCATCGCCGGCTGGAAGCTTCCTCTGCAGGATGGAAAGATGGATGCGGTCTTACGGCTGATATATGCCGTGACTTACGGAATGGACGGAGGACGGCTTTACAACGGTCTTGTTTATGAAAAAGGGATACTCGACAATCTGAACATAAGTACTTTCGGCGGAATGCAGGGTTCGGTTTTCATTCAGAGCGGGGCATTTACTTCAGAAAAGGCAATGTGGCGAATTCAGAAATGGATAGAGTGCTGGGATAATTACAGATTCACCCAAAGCGAAGTTGCAAGGGCACGCGAAGTTATGCTGAGCAATGAATATTTCGGGCTGGAAGGACTTGGCGGAATGCCCGAGATCATGGGAAAAAGCTATCTGCTGTATGGTGAGACCGAAAAACTCGAAAAGGATTTTTTCTATGAATTTATGCACCTGACAGCTGATGATCTCAACCATTTCAAAGAGGAATACTTAAGTTTTGATAAAATGGTGTTCGGCATCTCAAGGTCACCTAAATGCCGTATAAATGTTAAAGAGATCGATTTCCCGTCAAAAAGGGCGGACAAAGTTGAAAATATACCTCTGACATTGAAAAGACCCGGCGTGAAGGGGGTGATAAAGCCTTTAAGCGGATCGAGTTTCATAACCGGATATATTGTAAAAAAGAGCGGAACACTTTTAAATCTGAAAGGTTACCCCGGTTCATTTAAACTCTTTCTTGATTCAATGTGTACATCGGCAAACGGGATGACAAGAGATGAAACCGAATCGTATCTTGACCGCTTCGGGATAACACTTTCCCCTGTTTACGGAAATAATGTGGGTGGCATCAAGTTTAAAGTGAGAGATAATTTTGCTTTGGAAGCCATTGATCTTATTCATAAAATATTTGGAAATCCAATAAAGGAGGAAGATTTCACCTCCGAAAAACTTTACACCCTTTCAAATATTTCGCTTCTTGAAGAAGAGCCATCTTTTCACATCACAAACGCGATACACGAAACTCTTTTCAAGGGAACTCCTTATGAACATTCGGTGTCGGGAACAGCTGAAGGGATAAAAAATGTTACATTCGACCAGATCGGCCAGATAAGAGAAAAATATTTTTCGAGCAACATTTTTTCAGTTGCACTCTCCGGAGCTGCAGGGATGGACATCCTTGAAAAAACGGTTGCCGGTTTTGCAAGGAACAATGTCGGAAAAACAAATGATTTCAAGTTGAAAAATGTTAATCTCAACGATAAAGTGATAAAAATTCCGATGAAGGGTCGCAAAATGGCTCATATTACAAGGGTTTTTAAAGCTCCATCGGTCTATGGCAGTGATTTTGAGAAAATGAAGCTGCTTGAAAATTATATGACCGGTCAGAAATCGCCCATGTTCCAGCTTCTTCGGGAAAAGCAGGGACTTGTCTATTCTTTCGATGTTTCCGGGATGTCAGGAGTTGCCGGCGGATATGTTGTTTTCTCTGCAATAACCACTCCGGGAAATGTGAAATCGGTTATGAATTCAATTGAAAAGGCGATAGATCATTTAAGGAAAGGGGAGATCGACAGGAAATATTTCCTTGAAACAAAGAATATTCTTAAGACTTCTTTTGCCAATTCGGTCGTAAAAAGTAATTTTCATGCATATAATCTTGCTCTTGAGGAAGCACTCGGACTCCCTTTTGAAAGTTATTTGAAATATACTGAAGTAATTGATTCAATTAAAGAAAATGATATAACTGAAACGGCTCTCAAATGGCTTGGTGACGGATTTTGGGTTGTTGCAGGGGAAATTTGATCTAAAGGAGTTTTTGAATGAAAAAAGTGATTCTGATCGCTGTTATCATTATTGCGGCAGGTTTTTTTGCGGCAAAAATATTAATGCCTGTAAAAGTTCCGGCATGTGTCATAGGATTAAAGGAATTCAACCAGCGTCTTGTTGTAATGGGAAGAATCACTCCTGCCGCAGAAGTTGTTCTGGGTTCAACAATTTCAGGACGGATATCGTCTGTTAAAGTTGAAGAGGGTGACAAAGTCGAGAAAGGGAAAGTTCTTCTTACCATTGATGATGCTGAACTCAGATCCAATCTTGCCATTGCGGAAGCGGCTGTTAATCAGGCAAAGGCAAAACTTGATCAGATATCGGGAACGGAAGTGCGTATTGCAGAGGAAACCCTGATCGAAAGAAAACATCAGCTTGAAAATGCGACTGAAAAATTTGAAAGAAGCAGAAAACTGTATGAAAATCAGTCACTTTCGAAGTCTGAATTCGAAACAGCGGAGCTCGCATTGAAACAGGCAGAAAGTCAGTTTGAAATTGCATCGGCAAGAGAAAAAAGCATTTCAAAGGGAGGGAATGATTTCAACCTCATGAAAGCTTCTCTGGCTCAGGCGATGGCAAATGTGCAGCTTTCCAGAGACAAACTTGCCGGTGCAACAGTGACAGCTCCATTTTCAGGTGTGATACTGAGCAAGAGTGTTGAACAGGGAGGCGTTGTCCAGCCCGGATCAGCTCTTTTCAAACTTGCAAGGACTGATGAGATATTTATAACAACAGACATCGAGGAAAAAAATCTATCTTTTGTCAGTGAAGGTCAGAAAGCAGTTGCATCAGCCGAGGCATATCCCGATAAAAAGTTTGATGCTGAGGTCTATTATATTTCAAAAGCGGTGGATCCTTCCCGCGGCACGGTCAGAATAAAGCTGAGGATACCCGAGCCGCCTGATTATCTGAAGACCGACATGACCGTTTCAGTAGACATGGATGTTGCAACTGTGAAGGATGTGATACTTGTTCCGGCGGCGGCTCTTGATGAAACGGACACCCCTTTTGTGCTGACAATTGAAAATGAAAAGGTGACAAAAAGAATGGTGAAGACGGGGGCAAGGGACAGCATGAATGTGCTGATATCAGAAGGTTTACAGAAAGGTGATGTGATCATCCTGCCTGAAGACAACGATTTTCCTAAAATTGGGAAAAAAGTTGAGCATGCAGAGCTTACGGAGTGCAGATAATGTTTGAAATAATGGTCGCAGTCAGGTATCTGATCGATGAAAAAAAACAGACGGCTTTTATAATTCTTGCCTGTGCAGTGGGTGTTGCTGTAATGGTCTTTCTTTACGGACTTATCAGCGGACTTCAGGCCTCTCTTATTGACAGGACGCTTGGTTCTCAGCCCCATATTGTTTCAAACGCTCACAAGGAAAAACCCAGATCAATAGTCCGCTCAGATGATAAGACAACAGTGATCGGCTCTGAAAGTCGCGGCTTTGACAGGCCGCAGTACATTCTTGACTGGAAACAGAAAATATCAAGTATCGAAAATATTGACGGGATCGTTGCGGCAGCTCCGCATCTCAGGGGTGCGGCACTTGTTAAAAGAGGCGATATCGCCCGCTCTGTAATGATGAACGGTGTAGATGCCGAATCGTTTGGCAGGATCATTCCGGTCAAGAAGAAAATTATAAAGGGAAAATGGGATCTTCCCGGTGTCTCGATCGTTATAGGTAAAACACTTGCCGATGATCTCGGAGTTGTTCCCGGTGACAGAATTCAGTTGTCCACTGCTGTAGCAAGCGATTTTTTTACTGTTACCGGAGTTTTTGATCTCGGCAGTAATCAGATAAACGACAACTGGGTGTTTGTCCCTCTTAATTCAGCACAGTCTTTCATGGCACTTGAGGGAGAGATCAATTCGATCGACATGAAAGTTGATTCTATCTTTTCATCCTCAAAGATCGCCCGTACTGTTGAAAAAAGAACATCGCTGCAGAGTTTAAGCTGGATGGAAACGAATTCACAGCTTCTCGTCGCGTTGAGAAGTCAGTCTTCATCAAGTTACATGATACAGTTTTTTGTAATGGTCGCTGTGGCACTCGGTATAGCAAGCGTTCTGATAGTTTCAGTCGTTCAGAAAAGACGGGAGATAGCGATAATGCTTGCTTTCGGCACGGCAAGACGGCAGATAGTGAAAATATTTCTTTATCAGGGGGCCATTGTCGGTTTTACAGGAAGTGTTATCGGATCGGTCATGGGAACGGCACTTGCTGAATTTTTCAGGTCGATCTCAAGAAATCCGGACGGGACTCCGCAGTTCCCGATCGAAATAGAGCCGCTGACATATATGATAATGATACTGATTGCAACACTGGTGGGTCTTGTTTCTGCGGCAATGCCGGCAAAGCAGGCGTCAAAAGTCGATCCTGCAACGGTCATTCATTAGGAGTTTATTATGGAAACTGTAATTTCACTGAGGAATATTAAGAAATCATACGGTGATAAAGTAAAAACAGAAGTGCTTCACGGAATAGACCTTGACATAAGTAAAGGGGAGTTCTGTGCTCTTGTCGGTCAGTCCGGTTCAGGGAAAACGACACTTTTGAACATCATGGGTCTTCTTGATAAACCCACTTCAGGAACCATTGCACTGTTTGGAAAACAGATTGAAAATGCATCAATTGATGAGATTGCGGCAATAAGAGGCCGTACTATCGGTTTTGTTTTCCAGTTTCACCACCTTATCGGTGCTTTCAATGCACTTGAAAATGTGATGATGCCGATGATGGCCGCAACTGGTGGGCTTGCGACAAAAGCAATGAAAGAAAGGGCCCGATATCTTCTGGATGCAGTGGGAATGTCGGACCGGCTCACTTACAAACCTGATGAAATATCGGGTGGACAGAGACAGCGCGTTTCGATTGCGAGAGCCCTTTCAATGGACCCCAAAATAATCCTTGCCGATGAACCGACAGGCAACCTTGACACCGCAATGTCAAACGAAGTATTTTCACTCCTTCGCAAAATAAATTCTGAACAGAAGACATCTTTTCTGATTGTCACACATGACACCAAAGTTGCGTCATCCTGCGACAGAACAGTCGAAATTGTTGACGGAAAGCTGGTGTGATCAGCGGGTTATATCGGCGGAAGCCCGAGTTCCTTTAAAAACTTATTATGTGTTTCTCTTGCTTTGGTAATGTTTTTGTCAATATCAACGATTTTTTTGTTTACTTCTTTCAAGTCAATTAACTCTTCGTCCACTGAAGTGCTTACATATCGGGAAATATTAAGGTTGAATTCGTTTTTTTCTATTTCGTTCATTGAAACTCTGCGGGAGTAACGGGGTTCTTCTTTGCGATACTGATAAGTCTCGACTATTTTATTGATGTGTTCAGGCAGTAATTTGTTTTGCCTTTTACCTTTTTCAAAGTTTTCATCAGAACTTGCATTAATGAACAACACATCATCAGGCTTTTTGCACTTCTTTAAAACCAAGATACAAACAGGGATACCTGTCGAGAAGAATAAGTTTGCAGGAAGCCCTATAACGGTGTCAATATGTCCATCCTTTAAAAGTTTGGTTCTAATTCTTTCCTCTGAACCACCTCTGAATAAAACACCGTGAGGCAGAATAATTGCCATTGTTCCCTTATCGCTAAGGAAATGAAACCCATGAAGCAGGAAAGCAAAGTCGGCAGCTGATTTTGGAGCAAGTCCATGACTTTTGAAGCGAAAATCTTCACCCATTGCTTCCGATGAATCCCAACGATAGCTGAAAGGTGGATTAGCTACAACGGCATCAAACTCTAATTTTTTAGCAGGATTTATTTCGTTTAAAATATCCCAGTCGTTGAGCAATGTGTCTCCGTGGTGGATTTCAAACTCTGTGTCTTTAACTTCATGCAGAAGCATATTCATTCGGCACAGGTTGTAGGTAGTTATATTTTTTTCCTGTCCATATATTTTTCCGATGGTTCCGTTTGCTTTCATCATTTTTTTGCGGACATTGAGAAGCAACGAGCCTGAACCACAGGCAAAGTCCAACACCCGTTCAATCTTTTTCTTTTCGCCTTTTTTCGGGTCATGGCTGTCAAGTGTTACAATGGCAGAAAGAATATCGGAAATTTGTTGTGGTGTATAAAACTCTCCCGCTTTTTTGCCGGAGCCTGCTGCAAATTGACCGATCAGGTATTCGTAAGCATCACCCAGTATGTCTTTGTCAGTGGAAAACTGGCTGATCCCTTCTGCAATTTTCTGAATTATGGTACAGAGTTTTTTATTTCTTTCGGGGTAGTTTCTTCCGAGTTTTTCAGAATCCAGATTTATTTCAGAAAATAATCCCTGAAAAGTGCTTTCAAACGATTGGTTTTCTATATATTTGAAACCATTTTGTACGGTTTTGAGTAACTCATTGCTTTGGGTTTTTGCCAGATGTGCAATATTGTTCCATAAATTTTGAGGTTCAATAACATAATGAATTTTTCTGCGCATTTGCTTTTCAAATTCAGTAACATCATCAGGGTTCTTCTCATACCAAATGGATAGGGGTGTTTTACCGCCATTCCCGTTTAAAACAGGATAATCCTTACCCAATTCTTTTTTTGCCGCATTTTCGTAAT
>JAGOEX010000074.1 GCA_017997475.1 bacterium | reverse complement strand
CTTTCCAGAACGCATCAAACACCTTTTTTCTCATCTCTCTGTCATCACTTGTGCGGTATCTTGCATAAGTCGGCATATTCACTTCAACAAGCTCACCGTTTATCTCAATTTTCGGAAATTTCATATCAGTTGAAGAAAAAGTGCTGTAAATTTCATATTCAGCAAGCGATAATCCGCCAAACTGTGCCATGATCATCTCTTCCTTATCGGACAGAGTGTGCGGCTTATTTCTAAGCAATGCATCGAAATATCTTGTGAAAACCGAAAAATCGGGATCGTCTCTGAACCCTTTGAGCACATCCTCTTCATACGAAAGAAGCTCCGGTTCCATGTATGAAGTTGCAGCGGCAAGTGAAGTCTGTGCAGATTCAACCATTCCTGAAAGTTCCTGCCAGTACCCTTCCGCCATATCTACATCACGGTTCCTGTGAGCATAACTCTCCAGTTTCATTACTCTTCTCATTGCATCACTTGAAGTTCTGAGTGCTTTCATCAACGACTCTTTTTCACTCAATCTTCCTGCAAATTTCGGCATTTGCGCCGTCGCCTTCTCAATTAACTGAAACTCATCGGTAACCTCTTCGGATGAACCGTAAATATGTTCCGGTTTCCACATGAATTTTGAATCCATTTCATTTCTTGTTTTCATTGTTTAATTCTCCTATTTACACATAAATCCGGGGTTTACGAATTTCCCGTTTTTTGTTATGAAGATCAGTATGTTACCGGGCATGACGGGGTTTTCCGCCGACCCTGTGAAAAGTTTTCTGCCCATTTTGACTATTTCGCCGGCTTTTACTAGTGGTGTTTTGACATAGCTGAAATTCATCGTGAATTCTCCTGCTTCGACCATTATGACATAGCCGCCTGAATCAAGCTTGACCACATCTTTTATAAAACTCTGGAAAGGGAGATCGTTTATTTCAGAAGGGGAAACAAAAATGCCTCTCATTGAATTCCAACCCGGCGTGTTGACGCATTTATATCCGTTCCTGAGTTCGGGGATAGCGGGTTTAATTCTAATTTCACTTATTTCGACTTCAACCCCTTTTTCAAGAAGGGCATACTTTTCCTTTAACTCACTCAGTCTCTTGTGACTTTCCTCCATGAGCTTAACAAACCCATCAAGCTCTTTTTTTACCAGTTTCATTTCATTTTTAAGATATACAATTGACATATTGTAGACCTTCTTACACTCTGAATCGAAAAAAAGGCAGTTGCTTTTCATAATTCCTGAAGATCTTTTGAGAAAATCGAGTTTGCGATATTTCAAGAGCTGGTTGAACGACATTGTTTTTATAACTTCCAGCTCACTTTCAGTAACCTTCATTGCAAGAGACACTTCCCCTTTCTCTTTTTCTATCCTCTCCATGAGTATTTTTTCTTTGAGCGTTACAGGTCTATTCTGAGAAAACAGCATCAACGATGACAAAATAAAAACTAATGAAATTAATATCCTACAGAATCTCTTCATAGACGAATACAAGTTCTCCCATGAATTTTATATTATGAAAATCTTTTGCATAGGCAGGTGTCCAGGCAGTAAAATCATCCGATTTCGACTTTTTGCCGGTATGCCTGTTTATACGGTATAAAAACACTTTCCATGTATCACCGTCTTTTGGCGGATTTACAGGAGCATCTTCAATTGAACTCCACGGAATTGCGATCTCTGCACGCCATCCCTTATCCTTTTCATTGCTGTCATTCAACTTACCGTCAACTTTTACCGCATATTTGATCTTTGAATCCCAACTGTCGTCACGGTTCTTTCTTCTGCCGTTGAACTTTGAATCGAACTTCAAACCTGCCGCTGAAACCTGCATTTCGTAATAGATTTTCCCTTCACCCCTGGGATCGATGAATATCTCAACTACATCATCTGTATCATACAGCGGATCATCATTGTTCTTCTGCTCGGCATAGATATCGCTGTCTTCAGCATCAAAGCCGATATACAGATAGTTGTGGTCCATTACCGCCATGACAGAGGTTTTTACAGAACTCAGACCTTCACCGCTTGAGATCCAGAATTTATCATCTTTTGATGCATTGGCCCAGTAACTCTCCTTGAACTCGCCGTCAACTTTTGTCTGTTTTCTTGAATTTCCGGCGATCGTATAGACCTCCATCTTCTTTCTTAAAATGTTGGGCTTTGTTATCTTTATCTGTGCCATGTTAAGACGGTTCTTCCCGTCATTGAACTGTTTTTCAGGTTTTGTTCTCTCTTTTCCCTTGAAAAACCCACCTCTTACAAACATTGTATCTGTGTCAAAATGTCTCGGAAGTTCCTTAATTACCGCCTCATCCTTAATTATCTTTCCAAGAGCGAGCTTTTTCACTTTTCCGTCAATAAATTCATGGTCATATTTAAAATGCTCTTCACCTTTTTCATCCTCAAAATGGTAAAAGAGTTTCCAACCGTCGCCAAGCTGTTCATCAAACTTCCAGAAAGTTACTATCTTAAAGCTTTCTCCATGCCTGGGTTTGATTGGTTCAGTATAAAAACCCATAAATTCCACTTTCCCGTCATTGAGCTTCATTCCCGTTTTTATTGCATTTTTCGGCAGTTCTCCGACAACTCCTTCATGGGTTGAACATGAAGAAAGAATAAAAAACATAACGATAACCATTAAAAGTTTCATAAAACCCTCCTAACAGTAACTTTTTAAAAGCTCCACTGTAAAATCCCATATTTTCTCGATACTCGGAACGAACATCTTCTCATCAGGGCTGTGCGGATTTTTAATCGTCGGACCGTAACTGATCATCTCCATTCCTTCATTCTTTGAACCGATTATTCCACATTCAAGACCGGCATGAATTACTTCAACAACAGGTTTCGTTCCGTAAAGTTTTTCATATATTGAAATACATTTTGCAAGAAGTCCGCTCTCCATGTCGGGTTCCCAGCCCGGATAACCGTTTCCGCTCTTAAACTCTGCATCTGCCACAAAAGCGCTCTTTTCGACTTTTCTTGTTATCCACTCTATTCTGCTTGCAACTGAACTACGCTGACTTGAAAGAAGGGAAACAACCCCTTCGCTCATCTTAACAGTTGCGAAATTGCTTGATGTTTCAACAAGTCCTTCAATGTCACCGCTCATCGCCGCAACACCGTGAGGCATGCTCATCATCATGTTTATGAGTTTAACGCTATCGGAACTGCTCATCACGGGATCACTGAGATCTTTCATCTCTTTTACAGTTATTGTCATGTCCGGATCTGTCTTTTTGAATTCAGCTTTGATCTTTGCAGCAGTTTTCTCAACAATATCAGAAACTTTTGCAAGATCGTCCTTTTTAACACTTATAATTGAGAAGGCGTCTCTCGGAATGGCGTTGTGGGCGCTTCCGCCATCTATCGATACGATCTTCAGTTCACATGATGCTGCAAGATTATCAAGTATCCTTGCAAGGATCTGGTTTGCATTCCCTCTTTGAAGCTTGATGTCAACTCCGCTGTGACCGCCTGAAAGACCCGCAACCTTTATCTCTACATTTTTACACTCGCTGCACGGCTTAACCCATTCCGGCTTGAAATTTATCTTTGTGTCCCTTCCTCCTGCACAGCCGACTGTGAAAATACCTTCATCCTCGCTGTCAAGGTTCAAAAGCACTTTCCCTTTGAGCCATCCTGGTTTCAACGCATTGGCACCGGTAAGCCCTGTTTCCTCATCAACCGTAAAAAGGATTTCCATCGGAGGATGCAGGACTGTCTTGTCTGTAGCAAGTTCAAGGGCGATCGCAAGAGCTATTCCGTTATCTGCTCCCAGAGTCGTACAGTCAGCTTTAAGCCAGTCTCCGTTATAAACATGCTTTATGGGGTCTTTTGAAAAATCGTGCCTGCTTTCAGGTGTCTTCTCACAGACCATATCCATGTGACCCTGAAAAACAATGACCGGTTTGTTCTCATATCCTGCGGTTGCAGGAACTCTTATAAGAACATTCATCACTTCATCCCTTTCGGCTTCAAAACCGTGTTTTTCCGCCCAATCCATAAGCCACTGACTTATTTTTGCTTCATTTTTGCTTTTTCTTGGCACTTTGTTGATCTCTTCAAAAAGGTCAAGGATCTTTTTCACTCTTGAATTCATGGTTTCCTCCTCAATTCATCAAAAATTAGAAACAACTTATAAGAGTAATTAATTTGAATAAAAAAGCAAAAAGATAAAAGAGTGTGAAAATTATTTCAGAAACTATTTGTTTTTGTATTCTTTAAGAACATTGATAACATAGTCGATATCAGCCGGAGTATGGTCACCGTTGATCTGGAAACGGATCTCTTCGTCCCCTTTCGGAACGACCGGATAGTTAAGCCCTGTCGCAAGAACTCCTTTATCTGTGAGCCACTGTACGATCTGCGAAGTTTTCTGAGTGTCTCTCACCATGAGCGGAGTTACAGGATGCGGACCGGGAATTGTTTCATAACCGTTATCCACGAGCCCTTTCTCAAATCTTGCTGTCATTTCTGAAAGGTGTTTAAGAATTTTAATCCCTTCAGGGCTTTCAAGAATATCAAGAACTTTAAGAACGGCCGTTGTTTCACCGACTGTTATCGGATTTGAATAAATGTACATCGGAGCTGTCTGACGGAGAAAATCTGTAACCGCTTTA
Organism: bacterium; assembly: GCA_017997475.1. Lineage (GTDB taxonomy): Bacteria > UBP6 > UBA1177 > UBA1177 > UBA1177 > JAGOEX01. The sequence goes on along the minus strand of JAGOEX010000074.1, from coordinate 7,184 downwards.
TCAGCTACGACATAACCGCCGTTGATGCCGTATGCCTTCCCGAGCGTTCCTATCAGTATATCAACTTTTGCACCTGTAACTTCCTCTGTTCCGCGGCCGGTTATTCCGTATGCACCGACACCGTGTGAATCATCAGCCACTGTTGTCACTCCTTCTTCAAATTTGTCGTCAAATTTTTTGCAGATAGCAACGAACTGATCAAAAGGACAGAAATCGCCTCTCATTGAGAAAACACCGTCAGTAATGACAATGCAGCGCTTCCCTTTGCCTACGGATTCATTCAGTTTTGCTTCAAGATCCGCCATGTCATTATGCTTATAAATGAGCTTTGCTGAAGGTCTTGCAAGTTTCATTGCGTTGATAATGCAGTTATGATTGAGTTCATCACTGATTATAACTGTTTCCGCTGTTGTCAGAGGAGTTATGACACCAAGTGATGTAACATAGGCACTTGAAAAAATCATTCCCGATTCTCTACCATGGAATTTTGCAAGGCGTTCCTCTAGTTCGATGTGCGGTCTGTATGTTCCCGAAATAAAGCGGACAGCACCGGGACCCGCACCGTATGTAGCAGTTCCGTGCTCTTCAGCCGCCATAACATCCTTTCTCAGCGAAAGACCGAGATATGAATTTGAGTTCATCTTAATAAACTCTCTGTCACCATATCCTTCGACAATAAACCTCGGACCTTTATCACCTTTTGCCGGAATTACTTTTGTGATGACTTTTTCTGCTCCTTTTGCAATTCCTTTCGCCTTAAGTTCATCAACATGTTTAATAAGAGCATTGTTTAATTTTACACCTGACATTTTACACTCCCTGGTTTATTTAAGTTTTTTCTCAAGCTGTTCGAGCATATCCTTTGTCATGGAAGCAAGGTCGTACGCCGGCTTCCATCCCCACTCTGCTCTTGCAGCGGAATCATCTATTGAATCCGGCCATGAATCAGCTATTGCCTGTCTGAAATCGGGTTCATACCTGATCTCGAATGAAGGAATATGTTTTCTTATTTCATCAGCCATTTCAGAAACTGTAAAGCTCATTCCGGCAACATTGAAATCGGAATGGTGCTTAAGTTTGCCAAAATCCGCTTCAAAAAGGTCTATCGTGGCTTTCAGACAGTCAGGCATATACATCATCGGAAGTTTTGTGTCTTCTTTTACAAAGCATGTGTATTTTCCATGCTGAATAGCATCATAATAAATAGCAACAGCATAATCTGTCGTTCCGCCACCCGGAAGCGTTTCATGGCTGATTATGCCGGGATATCTGAGTCCTCTTACATCAAGTTTGAACTTTCTCACATAGTAGTCACACAAGAGTTCGCCCGCAACTTTTGTAACGCCGTACATAGTTGTCGGCTTAAGAACTGTTTCCTGCGGGGTATCAACTTTCGGAGTTTCCGGACCGAAAACAGCAATGGAGCTTGGCATAAGAACTTGCTTCATATTCTTTTCACGCGCTACTTCAAGAACATTTATGAGTCCGTTCATATTAACATCCCACGCCATCAACGGATTTTTTTCACCCACAGCCGAAAGGATAGCAGCCATGTTGACCATGTGATCGATTTTATATTTGTCACAAACTTCACCAAGTTTCTGTCTATCCATGACATCGAAAAATTCAAAAGGACCTGATTCTTTAATTTTCTGTGACGGTTCGGTCTTTCTTGTTGATGCAACAACATTTTCATTACCATAGATCTCGCGCATCTTCAGAGTAAGTTCAGAACCGATCTGGCCTACGGCACCAATGATGAGAATTTTTTTCATTTTTTCCACCTTTTTAAACAATTTTTGTTAATTATTTATCTCCCTTGAGAATAACACTTCCATTTCCTTTTTCTTTTTCTGACAACATATTTCCCGACCTGAAAAGCAGAACTTTTTCAAGAACGAACTCCAGCTCTGAAACACTCTCGTCAGCCCTGTAATTAAGATACCTGTAGATAACGAGACTCGGGATTGCCACCGTGAGACCTGCCGCAGTAGTGATCAGCGCTTCCCATATGCCTCCTGCGAGTATCATGGGGTTACCTCCTGCTTCAGTAAATCTTGTAAATATCTTTATCATGCCGAGCACTGTTCCGAGAAGACCGAGAAGAGGGCTTATAGTTGCCATTATTCCGGGAATTGAAATCCATCTGTATATGTCAGCGCTAACTTTCTTTGCATACATTTCTGTAACTTTCACAGGATCTTGTCCCGTATTGTCAGCGATCACCAGATCAAGTATCTTCGAGAAAAGATCGTCCTTTTTCTTAACTTCAGTCGCTATTTCATCCCATGATCCTTTTTCGGAAAGATGGATTATCAGCTCCGGATTGGATGCTATCTTAGATCTTCGAAGAGAGAACATCCTTTCAAAAAGTATCGTGATGCTTATGACAGAGCATAAAAGGATCGGATACATTATTACCCCACCCTTTTCAAAAATCACAAAAATGTCCATCTAAACACCTCAAAAAATATCCACTGTCTTATACTAAAAATGATTTAGGTTATCAAGTAATTTTTAATCAGAATATTTATATGTTCCGCAGCTACTCTGTCACCATGTAGAATTCGACCCTTCTGTTCTTTGCCATGTCGGGTTCAGTGTCTCCTGCAGCAACGGGTTCAGATGCACCCATGAGCTTTATGGCGATTCTTGAGGGTTCGACACCGTTCTTGACAAGCACCGCCTTTACTGCATCAGCTCTTTTCTGAGGATAAGTGCTCTTTTCAGAAGGATCACGGTGTGCTTCAATCCGTATTTTCAAAGTAAAATTCCTGTTAAGTATCATGGCAACTTTTTCAATTTCAAGAGCATCCTGTATGTAATCGGAATTGTGCATGAAGCTTACAACAGATGAAAGCTTTTCTCCCGTTTTCTGAGCCGGCTTCTGGGTAACAGGCGGCTGCAAAGGTTTCACTTCCGGTTTCACTTCCGGCTTCACTTCCGGTTTAACTTCCGGTTTAGCTTCCGGTTTCACTTCCGGCTTCGGCTCCTCTTTAACTTCCGGCTTCACTTCCGGCTTCGGAGTTTCAACCTGTTTTTTTGAAACATCCATACTCCATGAAATTCCTAGGAAAACTCTGAATTTAGGAACACCCACAGCGCTCCCGAATCCGCCGTAAGCACCTGCAGAAACATCAATATCGACCGGTGTTTTCACTTTGAATCCGCCACCAAGCTCTATATTGTCAACAGCTTCATTTTTAAACGGCTCTGCTATTGAAGTGTTTGCGTGAAATTCTGCAACAATATCAAAAAGTTGAGGAACAGCATGCAGATTAAGCGCAACTTTGACACCGAATTCATCATCAAAAACAGATTCGGCATAATACTGCTTCTGAAGTATCTGATAAAACAAATTCGTCGTAAATCCAACCCTTTTTGATTCACTTCCTATTGCAATTGCCGGTTTAAAGGTGAAAAGCGAACTTCCAAGTGCAGAATGGACAAGTTCGCCTGTCGGAATTGTCATTTCGGGGATCAGGGAAAGGGCGAACAACCCGTCAGAAACATTAGCTATCTGGAATCTCGGAACAAGTCTTATGTCCCCTATTCCGCCCGATGGAAGAGAGTCTTCTTCGTCCCATCCGTCACCGTTCTGATAGATCATAACGGGAAATACCAGTCCGAAATCAAAATATTTAACCGGGCTGTAGAAAAAAGATATGTCGGCAGTTATCTGGTTCTCAATGACACTCCTTATTATATCGCCTTCAGCATTGAACTGTGAAATTGAATCGGGCATATAGTGCATAAGGAAACCGGCACCGAAAAGGTCCTGATCGAGACCCTCTGCTCCGTAAACAGAAAAATATCCGTCTTCAAACGGTGTTGACTTAAACCTGTTGGCATCGATAGAAAAGCCACCGGCATAAAGAAGGTCAGACATAATTATCAGAAACATTAAAATAATCAGCTTATTAACTGCAGGTTTCATTTTTACTCCATGACAAAAAACATTAAAAAAGCAATGCTATTATACCTTTTTACGGCAAAAAAACAATTATTAGCATTTTTTTTGATATTCTGCTGATAATACTATATATTCATTTCCGCTTGAGCTTATTAACAATTATTACTAATCTTTAAAAAGAAGGAGTCGGAAATGGATTTTCAGAAACATATCAATGAGTTACTTTCAACTCATCCGATAGTTCAGATGAACATGTCAAGAGAGCTTTTAATTTACAATGCAGTGTCAAAAGGAAAAGCTCTGATAACCGAGAACGGTGCTCTGGCAACATGGACTCCTGTTGAGTCCACAGGTAGAAGCCCCAAGGACACTCTCATCGTAAAACACGATACAAGTGCTCATAAAATTGACTGGCATTCTCCTAACAACCGCCCACTCGATCCTGAAGTTTTTGACATGATATTTGAAGACGCCATTAAAACATTACGCGGCAAAAAAAGTTTTTATGTCAACGACAGGGTTCTTGGTGCAGATCCGTCATACGCTCTTCCTGTAAGGGTAATAACCGACAAGGCATTCACTTCCGTTTTCGTGGACAATATGTTCAGACCTGTTCCGAAAGAGATCGAAAAGAGCATTTTCTTTAAAAAACCGTTTACTCTGATAGCTCTTCCTTACGATAAACTTGATCAGCAGAAATATAAGGGGAAACTGAGACGGCTTCCGGACGGCAAGACAACAAATATGGTCATTGCAATGGATTTTGACCGTTCGATCGGTATTGTTTACGGTTCGGCATATCTTGGAAGCGTAAAAAAGCTTATGTTCACTGTAATGAACTTCTATCTTCCGGACAACAATATTCTCCCCCTTCACTGCAGCGCGAATGAAGGTCCTGACGGAAACACCGCACTTCTTCTGGGACTTAGCGGAACAGGCAAAACGACTCTTTCAGCAGACCCGGAAAGGGCGTTGATCGGTGACGATGAACACGGATGGAATGACAACGGTATCGCAAATTTTGAAAATGGAGTTTATGCAAAACTTATTAATCTGAAAAAAGACAAGGAACCAGAGATATACAATGCTCTTTTCCATAAAGCTGATTATCTTGAACACGGTGCAATGATGGAAAACGCTATGATGTATCCTGACGGTGTGATAGACCTTGATGATGACCGTCTGACACCTAATTCAAGGGCAAGTTTTCCTCTTTCTTTCCTTTCAAATATCAAAGAAAGTGCCTGCGGCGGTCACCCTTCGACAATAATTTTTCTTACCGCTGATGCAAACGGTGTTCTTCCTCCGGTAGCACGACTTACGAAAAATCAGGCAATGCTCTGGTTTTTAATGGGTTACACATCAAAACTGGCTGGAACTGAAACGGGAATAACTGAGCCGGTTTCCACTTTCTCAAGATTCTTCGGAGAACCGTTCATGCCGAGGAATCCGAATGATTATATTAAACTGCTCGGCGAGAAAATGGAAAAGCATAATGTCGGTGTATATCTTGTAAACACCGGTTGGAGCGGCGGACCTTACGGCACCGGCTCAAGAATGGATATAAATATCACAAGAAAGATCGTTTCAGCTTGCCTGAACGGTTCTCTCGAAAATGTTAAATATATCGAGGATAAACAGTTCCATCTTGAAATCCCGGAAACATGTCCCGGTGTTGACCCGAAAATGCTTGTTCCGATAAACACATGGGAAAACCAGTCAGCTTTCAAATACCGTGCAGAAAAACTTGCTGAAGAGTTCTCACATCACTTTGATGCCACTTACGGACTTAGAAACATCCCTGAAGAAGTCAGATCACAGTGCCCCGGAAAATAATATTCAATACTGCATATTCGTATAAAATATTCCAAGCAGGTCTTCAGACATTGAGATAGGTGCGGTGTTCTTGTAACTTACAACAATCCACTGATAGAATCCTTTAAGTGCAGGCCCGTCGTACTGAACGCTCATGACCGCATCATCTGTTTTAGGAACTTCCTTTGTCCATTGCACTGTTCCCTGTGCAGTATAAACATTGACAATATATTTTGTCGCACTTGCATCTCGTTCCCACTGAAAAAGCGGTGGTTCGCTAATTAATTCAGGACCTTCCGCTCCTGGGAAAATTATCGGGATTGCTTCGGTGACTTTGAAATTTCCTATTGAAATATCATAAACCGGACCATCCGCCGGAAATGTTACTTTGAGTATCTGCGTCCCGGCAATGTTCGGATCAGGATCTCTCACAAGAAGATCGTTCTCAAAAGCTGCAAGAACATAATACTTTCCATCTGGAATTCCTGTTATGGTGTAATTTCCTGAAACATTGGGTTCAATTCCGTAATCAGGAGCTCTAAGTCCCGGAGCAAGTATCCCTTTTGAGAAAGATTCAATGAAAGTTGAAGCAGGAATAAGAACAATGCTTGTCTTCGATCCGCCAGGAGCGTTGACAATATTTACCGAACCGTTAAGCGTTGAAAGCGGAGTTTCAAGAAGATTTAGTTCAACGCCGTCAATATCTTTATCAACAACAGCAACCACTTCAGCACTGTAATTCTTGTCCTTCACATATGCTTTTACTGAATAATCTCCTGCCGGAACATTAAATATGGAGAATTCGCCGTTTTCATCAGTATAGCCAAGAGGACACGGGGAAAAGTCAAATTCGGCAATTATAAGCACTCCACCCTTCTTTTCAGATATTTTTCCGTTTATTTTGTATCTTAAAACCGAATCATCAAGCGGATAAAGACCTATTGAAAGAAATCCCGAATGAATATTACACATTGAATCAGAACAGCTTACATTTTCGAATGTTATAGGAAGCGACGGTCTCAATATACCCGGAACCTGCTCAAAACCCATCGCTGAAACAGAAAGGGTTAACGCCTCTTTTGTCACAGGAAGCCCCATATTGTTCCTTAACATCCTTACAAAAAACTCATAGTTGCCAAGAGAATCAGTGAGTATCGTGTCTGTTGATATTCCGGAAGTAAACATTCCGACAACAGTTGCCCCTTCAACCGGCTCATACATTTCAGATTCAAGGTTGAAGACCTTGCCCGAAACTCTCAAACGGGGGAAACAACCGTAGTTAGTTTCCTCAAAAACGGGTTCGCAAACCTTTTCACCTTCACAAGGTTCAGTCGCTTCAGGATCACAGGACGGAAGGCAGTAATATTTTCCCTTCTCCCAAACAAACAGACAGATCTCTGTTTCACCGCAATTCTTTGTTTCAAGATCACATTCAAGATAAGGATAAGGGTCTTCG
>JAGOEX010000311.1 GCA_017997475.1 bacterium | reverse complement strand
TATGACGAGGGAGATGAAGTAAAAAAGGATTCCATCATTGCAAAGATCGACTGCCGTGACTACGAACTTCAGCTTGCTCAGGCGGAAACAGTCATAAGCGGAGCAAAGGCAAAGCTCCGGCTTATTAAAAGCGGTGCAAGAAAAGAGGATATCGCTTCAGCTTCCGAATCAAATAAACAGGCACAGATTGCACTTGATAAGGCAAATAAGGAATATGGAAGGTTTGAAAAACTGTTTGAAACGGGAAGTATCACTGAAAAAGAGCTTGATGACATAAAAGTTGTCCGCGACAGGGCACAGTCACAGTTTGACCAGAGCCGCCATATTCTCGAAAAGCTTCAAAACGGTGCACAGATAGAGGAGATCGATTCAGTTATAGCATCTGTAAAACAGGCAGAGGCATCAAAAGCCATTCTTTTAAAAAAGATCTCTGACTGCGTTATCCTTTCACCTTCTGATGGAACTGTCCTACACCGGCTTGCAGAACCGGGTGAAATTGCAAGCCCCGGAATGGCAATATTGACTTTAAGCGATATAAGCAAAGTAAGAATCAGAGCGTTTGTACCTGAAAAAGAGCTCGGTCACATAAAAAACGGAGCCGAAGTGCAACTATTCATTGATACATTCCCGAAAATCAGTTTTTCAGGAAAGATCGCCTCAATATCAACTGAAGCGGAATTCACGCCGAAAACCATTCAGACAGCCGATGAACGGGTAAAAACTGTTTATGAATTTAAGGTGATCGTTGAAAACAAAGACCGGATCTTCAAACCCGGAATGCCTGTTGACATCGTAATTGATAAAACTGAGGCGGTATTTTGAGCACTGTTCTTGAAATAAAAAATGCTTCATTTCTTTACGGAATGACCAAAGCGCTTGACGATGTCTCTTTTGAAGTGAAAAAGGGCGAAACTTTCGGCATGATCGGCCCTGACGGAGCAGGGAAAACAACTCTCATCCGGCTTTTCTGCGGACTTCTGAAACCGTCATCAGGAAACTGCACAGTGCTTGGATTTGATACTGTGAAAGAGAAATATCAGCTTATTCCGAAAATCGGCTATCTTTCGCAGAAATTTTCGCTTTACACCGACATGACCGTTTCTGAGAACATAAACTTTTTTGCAGATATCCATAAAGTAAGAAATTATTCGGCTAAAAAAAATGAACTGCTTGAATTCACAGGTCTTTCAAATTTCAAAGACCGGCTGGCAGGAGCACTGTCAGGCGGAATGAAACAGAAACTGGCGCTATCCTGCACCCTGATCCATACTCCTGAGATAATCTTTCTTGATGAGCCGACAAACGGGGTTGACCCTGTCGCAAGAAGGGATTTCTGGAAAATATTGAAAGACATCTCAAAACAAGGCGTTTCGATAATTATTTCGACCCCTTACATCGATGAAGCCGAGAAATGCGACCGTGTCGCTTTCATGAACAGGGGCTCTCTGATCGCCTGTGACACTCCGGCAGGCGTTAAAAGCAGATACCGTTACAAACTTTTTGAAATAGTCTCACTTGATGTGCAAAACACAAAAACTCTCCTTGAAAAATGCGACAGGATAAGCACAGTACAGATTTTCGGCAATACTCTCCATGCAGGAACTGAAAGAAGTGAAGACGACTCTTTCATAAAAGATCTGGCTGGCAAAGTTGAGGGCGTTATGCGGATAAAAGAGATAAAGCCGTCACTAGAAGATGTTTTCATTGATCTTCTTGAAAACAGGAACTCGATATGAACGGAAATGAATTCGCTATTGAAGTTACAGGTCTGAAAAAGAATTTCGGATCTTTTCAGGCGGTAAAAAAAGTTTCTTTCAATGTAAAAAAAGGTGAAATATACGGATTTCTCGGAGCTAACGGCGCTGGAAAATCTACAACAATTAAAATGCTTTGCGGTCTTCTTGAGCCTGATGGTGGCAAAGCTGTTGTTGCCGGAACTGATGTGGAGCATGATCCTGAAGGTGTCAAAAAAAGGATCGGGTATATGTGTCAGAAATTTTCTCTTTATGAAGAACTTTCGGTCAGTGAAAATCTCTTTTTTTTCGGCGGAATATACGGTCTTGAAAAGATCCATCTTAAAAAAAGGATTGAGGAAATTGCTCAAATTCTTGATCTTTCGGCGGTTATCAATGTTCCTTCAGGAGAACTTCCAAAAGGTTTTCAGCAGCGGCTTGCCCTCGGATGTGCAATAATTCACGAGCCGGAAATAATATTCCTTGATGAACCGACAGCCGGAGTAGACCCAATCCAGAGAAGGAATTTCTGGAATATTATTAATGACTTATCTGTTAACGGAACAACTGTTTTTGTCACCACTCACTTTCTTGATGAAGCGGAGTTCTGCCACAGAATATCATTCATTGTCGAAGGAAGTATCGTTGCAGATGATACGCCATCGGGGCTTAAAGAGATGTTGAAAAGGGAAAAGTCTGAATTTAACAGGGAACCTACACTTGAAGATGTTTTCATTTTTCTTGCGGGCGGTGATAAATGAGCGTAAAGCCAGTTGTAAAGAAGGAGTTCATCCAGATCGCTAGAGACACCCGCACCCTTTTCATGCTTGCTTTCTTTCCGGCAACTCTTCTTCTTGTTTTCGGATATGTCCTTTCATTTGATGTAAAAGAGATAAAACTCGG